>JABINZ010000111.1 GCA_018698135.1 Bacteroidota bacterium | reverse complement strand
GATAAGAGAGTATGGTTTCTCAGAATATATTCAGTTGCGTAAACATTCCTTTGATAAATATAAACCAGCTTTTGATGATGGGATCGTTGTGATGAATCCACCCTATGGTGAGCGCATTGGTGAAAACGAAGAAATCAATACGCTATATGCTGAAATTGGGGATCATTGGAAAAAGAACTTCAGTGGTTTCGATGCCTGGCTAATCAGTTCAAATTTCCAAGCCTTAAAACGTATTGGCTTGCGTCCGTCACGAAAAATTGTGCTGTTTAATGGCGCTTTAGAATGTAAATTCCAAAAATACAGTTTGTATAGTGGAACCAAAAAAATTCATAAGCAATTAGATAATTAGCTATTTCGAAAATACACCAACTTTTTACTTGTAACTTTTTACTTTCAACTTATTTTTCAAACTTTCAATCCCATTTTCTTCATCAACTCTGTTGCATTGAGTACTTTGCAAATGCCAGGTTTTAGTTTATAGTCGAAATAGAACTCATCGTTCTTTATCTCCACTTCAAAGTTAAAATTTCTTACTTTAGCAGGAATTTCTGTTTCAAGTTCACCCAATGCCAAATCATGAGTGGCAATAACTCCTACAGATTTGGTGTCAACCAATTGCCTGATTAATGCTATCGAACCGGTGAGTTTATCAGCTGAATTTGTTCCTTTAAGTATTTCATCCAGTAGAATAAACAACTCTGTATTTTCAGCCTTTTCAATAATTTGCTTCAAGCGTTTTAATTCGGCATAAAAAGTAGACTCTCGGTTTGCCAGATCATCGCCTACCCGCATGTTGGAAAACAATTGAACCGGATAAAAAACAAATTCTTTCGCACAAACAGGTGCACCAGACATGGCCAAAATCAGGTTTACGCCAAGACTTCGTAAAAAAGTACTTTTACCAGCCATATTTGAACCCGTAATAATTGTCATCTGTCCATTGCCAAGTATTTGCATGGAATTAGCAATACGCTCGTTAAGCGGAATTAATGGATGTGCATTTTCGGTGAATTGATACTGATGTATGGTTTCGCTGACTTCAGGATAAATGTAATCGGGATTGTTGTAGCTATAATTCCCAAGACTTGCTAATGCATCATATTCTTCCAATACTTCTAACCAGGATGTAAATCGATCTTTGTTTTTGTTTTTCCATTTCTCCATACGGATCAAGCATTGAATATCCCACATAAATAAGGCATTCAATACTAATCCAGCAATCATATTTAGCCGATTATCAAATAAACGAAGCAAGTTTGACAGCTTTTCAATTTCCTTTTCAGAGGATAATTTATCCTTTGTCAAATTGGATTTCAATTCATTAAGTAAATCAGCCTTGAACTCTTGATGCTCTATTTTAAACAATAGTTTACCAAACTGTCGGATTAAATCATGCTTGCGCGAGATATTTACGTGTTGTCGATTGATCTTTCGAAGAAATCCACCAACAATACCCAATTGTAAAAACATAAATAAGATAATTATCCTATCAGGAAGAAACCAAAAACTTAGTATTATTGATAAAAATACGAACAGTGGTAAAACGATAGAAGCAGCTTCAAAAAATCTATTTTTATAGAATAAATCATCTTCTTCCAGCCATTTCAATATTTCCGATTTGTCTTCTCCATCGTTTTCAAGCATCAAACCATTGGCTCTAAAATCATGTCTCCATTCAAAATTATGTCCCAACTCCTGAACAGCACTTTGTCTTTTCTCAATCGTTTTTTTATCAGATTTATTCCTTAATAAATCAGCCAGTTTTATCCTTCCTCCTAAGCTGATACATCTGTTTAAAAACTGAAACAATGAATTTCGCCCAAACAAATCCATATCTGAGCTATAAGGGTGAGCAGGATCGATGAAGTTTTTTCCATCATCAAACATCTTATGGTTGCCCTTTATGGATGAGCTTTCTTCTTCACAAATCTGTATTCTGTTTTTGTAATAGGCTTTCAACCATTTTAAGTGTTCATGTTTTTTGACTAAATAAAAAAACAAGATCATAAAAGGTATAGCAAGCCAAATATAGGACCACCCAAAATCCTTAATTAAATATATGGTTAATCCCAATCCAATCACAAAGGATGAAAGCCGCAACCAAACAGTCCTATTTAATTGTTTTTGATTTAAATCGAATAATTTCTGTTGCCTATTTTGCTCCTCTGAATAAAAGTTGGTGAGTGATTTGGTCATTATTTATTGTGTTTTGTGTGAAGAGTTGACTAGTACAAAAAGCGTACAATTAGATCATCATTAAGGAGATTATTTTACTCAATATTATCAATTATCATTTTGGCTTTACTGGCATCTTCCCTTTTTACCTGCAATTTAGCCCCTTCTTTATTATCTAAAAAAAAGCCTGAATTTAATAAGCTGTTTTCATCGGTTACCCAAGCCTCAATTCCTTCACTTTCCAATCGTGTTCGAAGCACATGGGCCGTTTGTACATTTTGGTATATGCCAATAATTTCAAATTCTTGTTCCATAAAATAACAAGTTAATACGCTAAAATTGTAATTTCTACTCGCCTATTCATCTGTTTCTCTTCTTCATTTTTTGGTTTAGGATATAACATTTGAGAGCAACCATAACCAATGGTTGATATTCGGTTTTCTTGAACTCCTTTACGTAGCAGATAGTTTTTAACGGTAAGAGCCCGAGCTTCTGATAGTGTTTTGATATGATCTGGGTCTGCCCCACATCCATGAATATGTCCGGCTATCTCGATTGTCATTTGCTCGTTTTGTGTCATCAACTTAAACAATTTATCTAATGTTGAAATTGAAACCGGTAAATACATAGGTGAATTTTCATAAAAATAAATTGTGCTCAGACTGAATTTTTTTCCTTTTTCAAGACGTTGAATTTCAACATTCTCTTTCTTTTTCGTATTAATTTTTTCGGTTATGTTAACCTCTCTTTCCTTGAAAAAATATCCCTTGGTGCATATGGTTATGCTATAATCTTTCCGATAATCGAAGTCAGCTGGAATTTCTAGAGAATATTCACCAGTAATAGGATGACTGGTTGTTTCAGCAATAATATTTCCATCCTTATCCTGCAATATTACACGAGCACCCAGCCCCTTTTCACTTTCGGCATCAATAACCTTATCCGAAATTATCTTTGGTTTTTTTGACTCACCTACATCATTTACGTAATCAAAAACAAGGGTATGTCCACTTCCATTTTCATATACATTATCGATGAGTAAATAATATAGATCACCTTTTTTTACATGAATTCCACTCGAAAATGAAGCACCTTTTCCTGCTGCTTCAAATTTATTTTTTATTGATAAAGCCAAACCCGTTCTGGAATTAATGGACGGATCATTTCTCGAAATATTTGTTCGCACTGGTAAAATATCTTTATTTACGATTTGAGAGCATCCTTGCCCCTGTTCAACTATATACAACACAAAATCATAATCGTCATTATCGTTTTCAGGTATCAAATCAAAAAGCAGAATTCCATCCTGAGTAGTTTTGAATTTATACCACACTGTATTGTGTTCTTCTTCAATAAAATAATTACTATTTCGGCTATTATTAAAAAACTCCAGTATTTGTCCATGACCATCTGGAGCAGTGGTAGGGCCAAAAACGTGGGAGGTATTTATAACTTTTGCCTGACTACAATCTGCATACTCATTTATGCTAATCAGCTTAACATCTTTTTGAGCCTGAATAAAGGTCCAGTTCAGACAAAATAAGAAAATAATATATTTTCGCATAAATGCAGATTTTGAGCACTAATTTAGCTCTATTTCAATGAATTACCATCATTGATGTATAATAAATGAAATATGCTTGGTAAAAACTCAGAAATGCTCGATTACTGTTCTGATGATAATGATGGCAATCCAAATGGAAACACCCAATTTCATGATTACTCCTGCAGCAAATCCCAAAAAAGCGCCAAAACCACTTTTCAATGCTTTCTTGAATTCCTGACCATCAATCATTTCGCCTATAACTGCTCCCACAAATGGTCCAAGAATTATTCCCCAAGGCACAAAAAACAATCCCAATATTAAACCAATAGTCGATCCCCATACCCCTTTTTTTGAACCACCAAAAAACTTAGTACCCCAAATGGGTATGATGTAATCCAACACAGTAACCACAATGGCCATTACAGCAGCAATTATTAATATCCGATTTGAAAATTGATAAACAGAAGTGAGATGAAAAACCAATAAGGCAACAAAACTGACAGGAGGCCCCGGTATAATAGGCAGAAAGCAACCCAAAATTCCGAGTATAACTAAAGCACTTCCTAAAACAATTAATAAAATATCCATGACAATTAGTTAATTGCATTCACGGAACCTGCTCCTGAAATATTTGAATTCACTTTTGGTGTTCCTTTGTATTGAATATTTCCTGCACCTGAAACTTTCGCACGCAATGACTTTACTACATGTACTGTTGCATCACCAGCTCCACTAATTGTAATTTTGGCTTTTTCAGCAATTAAATTGTAAGCGTCTAAATTACCGGCACCACTTAATTTAAGTTCCAATTCATCAACAATTCCTGCTGTACTAATATCGCCTGAACCGGAAATTTTAATATCCATTTTATTCGCTTTCAAATCTATTTTTGCTTCAGCAGCACCACTAATCCAAACTTTTAATTCTTCTGTTTCAATAATTTTCTCACTGATAATATTCCCTGTGCCTGATATAACAAATTTGCTTATTTGTGGTGATGTAATATAGAAATCGAGTTTAGTTGGATTGATAAGTGCTTTGTCGATGTCGAGAATTAGTTCTCCTCCCGTAACATTTTGTTTAAGAAAAGGAATAATGTTATCATCAGTGACTATTTTCAGCGAATGCTCTTCTCCTTGTATATAATATATAGTTCCTGTTCCACTAAGATTTATTTTATCAAAATCATCAACATCAATTTCTGTAGAAATCAATACGCCAGAACCCTTCTCATAAGATGGAAAGCAAGATGTTAAAACAAGGAATAAGGCTATCGTACTAAGAATAATTCTATTTTGCTTCATAATTTATAGATTTGATTTTTATTGGATAATTCATTAATTATTTAATCCTAAACAAAGTTTACTTATTTTCTGATAATTACAGGGATCAAATTATGATTTTAGTAGAATAAAATATCCATTATACTTGATGTGTGTCATAAGAACATTCATTTAAAATAGATATATTTGCGCCAAAAAATAGGCTTATGTTTTTACGGAATTTCTTAACATCATTATTAACCACTATTGTATTTTTCTCATTTGCTCAAAAACCTGAGACCGTTCTTTTCTCAACAGGTGATTCAAAAGTGACTATTGGTGATTTCCAATACATTTATGAGAAGAACAATCGGAATGACGATAATTACTACTCTCAAGAAAGTGTCGATGAATATTTAGGATTATATGTCAATTTCAAATTGAAAGTTAAAGAAGCTCGTTTTCAAGGTATTGATACTACTGAAAAATTTCTGAATGAGTTTAAAACATATCGTGATCAGCTTACCAAACCCTATATGACCGATCAGGAAACAACAGATGCGCTGGTTGTTGAAGCTTATGAAAGAATGAAAACTGAAATTAAAGCAAGTCATATTTTAATTCGGGTTGCCGAAGATGCTCCTCAAAATGAAGTTGATGCTGCTTATGCCAAAATTAAAGAAGTATATAAGAAAGCAAAAAAAGGAGATTTTGCTGAGTTAGCAGAACAATATTCTGAAGATCCTTCTGTTAAAAACAACAAAGGACAATTGGGCTATTTTACAGTTTTCCATCTCATTTATTCGTTTGAAAATGAAGCTTATAAAACAAAAGTTGGAAAAGTATCCAAACCATTTCGCACTGAATTTGGATTCCATATTCTTAAATTGAATGATCGCAGACCTTATCAGGGTGATATAAATGTATCTCAGATATTTATCCCTTTCGAAAAAGATGCAACAGACGAACAAAAAGATCGTGTAAAGCAAACCATTAAAGAAATTCATCAAAAAATCACAGATGGTGAAAGTTTCGACAAAATGGTTAATCTGTACTCCCAAGATAACCGTTCCAAAAATAGCAATGGCAAACTTCCTGAATTCAATTCTTTTTCATTTAATGTAGCTCCTAAAATTAAAGAAGTAGCATTTACAATTAAAAATGATGGCGATGTTTCTGAGCCTTTTGAGAGTCAGGCAGGTTGGCATGTTTTAAAAAGGAATAGCCTCAAACCACTCAAGTCCTTTGAAGATATGGAGAAATTTATCCGTACAAAGGTGAGGAAAGATAGCAGGGCTCAATTATCATACGATAATCTGATTGCTGATATTAAAAAGCAATATCGTTTTAAAGAATTTGATGGGATCCTGGATGCAGTACATAGTCAAATTGATTCCACTTTGTTAAGTTCAACTTGGAAAATAGCGGATGCCTCAAAATTGGGAAGCGATTTATTTCTTATTGGTAAAAAGAATTACACGCAGCTTGATTTTGCTAAATACGTTGAGTTAAATCAAAAAAACGCACAATATAAGAATGCACATTTTGCGGTTGACAAATTCTATACAGCTTTTGTAAACACTTCATTAATTAATTATTCAGACCAACATCTTGAAGAAAACTTCCCGGAATTCAGAAACCTTGTTAATGAATACAGAGAAGGAATGATGTTATTTGAAATTACTGATCAACAAGTTTGGTCGAAAGCTATGAAAGATACCGTTGGTCAAAAAGCTTTTTATCAGCAAAACATTCAAAAGTATATGTGGAAAAAACGTGCTGATGCTGAAACGTATATTTGCCGGAATGAGAATATTGCACGACAGGTTTTAGCGATGATAGAAAAAGATGGAAAATCATCAGACGAAATAGCCACTGAACTGAACATAATCAATCCGTTGAATATTAGTTATTCACACGGAACATATGAAATTGATGAAAACAGACTTCTTAAAGAATATTTTGGAAAAACAGGCGTTTCTGTGTTCTTTGATGAAGAGTCAGACAGTTGGAGAGTCATTCATATGAAGAAATATTATGATCCGCAACCCAAAAAAATTAAAGAGATACGGGGCATAGTAATTGCAGATTATCAGCTTTATCTGGAAACCAGGTGGATTGAAGAATTAAAGAAGAAATACCCTGTTACCATAAATGAAAAAGTACTTGCAGAACTTATTGCCAATCATACAAAATAAGGCATTTCAATTATTGCTTTCACTTTTATTTTTAACTTCTCTAACGGGATGTAAATATCTGAATGGTGAAAAAAAAGCAGAATCTGACCATGGTAAGACTATTGCCACAGTTGGCGATGTTTCCTTGTTTGAAGCAGATTTAGATGGAATAATCAACTCCTTTGTTTCACATGAAGATAGCGTGCGAATCAGGAAAAATTTCATTGACAATTGGATCAAAGACGAATTGGTTTACCAAAAAGCACTTTCCAATCTGACAAAAACAGAAAAAGACAAAACCAAAGAGATCGATAACTATTACCGAGCTCTTATTACCTACGAATATGAGAACAAGCTGATTAAGCAACAACTTTCGGATGAAATTACTGAAGATGAGATTATTGAATATTACGAAAAAAATAATGATCAATTTATTCTTCAAAAATGCATTATGCAGGTTATTTTTATCAAATTAAAAAATGATGCACCCGATATATCTAAAGTCAAGCAATGGTATTTGTCAGATAAAAATGCAGACCACGATTTACTTTTTCAATATTGCTTAGGCAATGTTGAGCTATTCAATCTGGATGATGAAAAATGGTTTTTCATTGATGATGTAAAGGTTCAAATCCCATTAAAATCTGCTGATTGTATTAGTTATTACAACAATATGAGCATCGAATCATCGGATTCCCTATTCACCTATTTGCTCCGAATTAAAAAGATTAAAAAAGAAGGGGGAATTTCTCCAATCGAATTTGAACACGAAAGAATTAAACAAACAATATTGCACAAAAAAAGTCTGGAGTTTTTAAAAGAAGTTAACAACCAGATTTATACGGACGGAATCAAAAAGAAACATTTCAAAATATATGAGTAGTTTAACAAAACGAACAACCTTAGTTTTAACACTTTTTTTAACCGCATTTATTATTCAAGCCCAACCGCAGAAAGTTGTACTGGATGAGGTAGTGGCAGTAGTTGGTGATCAGATTGTATTGAAATCCGATATAGAGAGTCAGATGTCTGGTTTCAATTTTCCTACAGATAGGGCGAAATGGGAAGGTCAATGCGAAATTCTCAAAAGTAGTATTTACCAACGCTTGCTCTTAAATCAATCATACATTGATAGTTTGAAAGTTGGACCCGATGAAATTAATTCAGAGATTAATAGGCGAATGGAATATTTTATCAGCCAAATTGGAAGCCCTGAAGCACTGGAAAAATATTATGAGAAATCGATTGCTGAAATTAAAGATGAAATGCGGGATCCTATCAAAGAAATGATATTAATCCGCAGAATGAAAGATGAGGTAATTGGTAATTATAGCATTTCTCCTGCTGAGGTGAAAAAATTCTTTAATAATATTCCAAAGGATAGCCTCCCCTATTTTAATACCCAGGTAGAAGTTGCCCAACTACTAATGTTCGCGAAACCAACGGAAGAAGAACATGCCAAAGCCAAGGCAAAAGTTCAGGAATACCGCGATCGGATTATCAATGGGACCAAATTTGAAACAATGGCCATTTTATATTCTGAAGATGATGGCACAGCTGTTAAGGGTGGTGACCTTGGAATGCGGTCTAAATTTGAGTATGTACCTGAGTTTTCTGCGGCTGCCATGAAACTGAAAAAGGATAGTATTTCAGGAATTGTGAAAACAAAATACGGTTATCATTTGCTGAAAATGGTGGATCGAAAAGGAGAAAAAATACACGTTAAACATATACTGATTAAACCAAAAGTAACAGTTGATGCTAAATTAGACGTTCAAAAAAAACTGAATGAAATTGCTGCACAAATAGGAAAAGATACTTTCACTTTTGCTTCAGCAGCCTTCAAATACTCCGAAGATGAGCAGACCAAAAATAATGGTGGACTTTTAGTTGATGCAAACAATGGTAGCAGTAAAATTCCTATAGATCAAATTGATGCATCATTGTTTTTTGTTATCGACACAATGGAAGTAGGCAATATGGCTGGTCCCCTGGTAACTACTTATCCTGACGGACGTATTGCTTACCGACTGATTTTATTCAAATCAAAAACAGCACCTCATCTGGCTAATTTAAAAGATGATTATCCTGAAATCAAAGAGCTTGCCGACAACAATAAAAAGCAAGAGATACTTATGGTATGGATTGAGAAGAAGATGAAAGAAACTTATATAACCATTCATGAGCCCTATAATGCCTGCGAGCCTTTAAAAGACTATGTAGATAAATCTGAGAAGGATTAAGATTAAGCTTTTATCAAAGATTAAACAAACATGACTACCTATAAAAACGAAAAGGAAGCAATTGATGGGTTGTTTGCTAAATATAAGCAACTCAGTAGCGAAATTAAAAAAATAATTATTGGACAAGATGTTGTTATCCGTTCGGTATTAACATCCGTATTTAGCAAAGGACATTGTTTGCTAATTGGTGTTCCTGGTCTGGCAAAAACACTAT
>JABINZ010000110.1 GCA_018698135.1 Bacteroidota bacterium | reverse complement strand
GAAGAATTAACATATGAACAAATAGCTGATATAACAGGAACCTCAAAAGGAGCCTTAAAAGCCAGTTATCATCATGCAGTAAAGAAAATTGAAAAGATTATTACTGATAGTTTTTAAACCTATTTATAGTTTGCATGTCAAAGAACAAGAATTATCAATGAAAAACAAATTCAACATATCAGAAACAGATAAATCAGGAGATTTTTTGGTTTCCGAAAACTATTTTGATGAATTGTCCGCCAATATTCTGAACAAAACAATTCACAAAACAAGTAATTCAAAAATCAATTTTCCTAATTATAAAATAGTTGCGGTTGCAGCAAGCATTTTAGTTATTGCAGGCCTGATTTCCATAAAGATTTTAATACAAGATAACAATGAAAATAAATTGAGCAAAATTGAAAGCTATGTTCTAAATCAAGTGGATTCAGATTTAATAGTTGAGTTTATTGATGAAAATAATATGATGAATATTATTGAAATTGAAGACTTGGATTATATTGATGAATCGCTATTGATAGACGAGTTATGAAATCAGGAAAATTAATCATTTCAGTTGAATCTCGATAATAATGCTTTTTAAGAATCCATTGCAAACAAGCGTTTAAATAAATACAATAACATGAGAAAAACAACATTATTAGTTATAATAGCTATACTAGGGAGTATGTTAAAATCAAATGCTCAGGCTAACGAAAGAATTCAATCACTTAAAATTGCCATTTTCACTGAAGAATTGAATCTTAGTGCTACTGAAGCTCAAAAGTTCTGGCCCATTTATAATCAGTACGATGCTAAACTTAGTGAGATGAAAGAGCAACAAAAAATAAAGAATAAATCATTTAGAGGAAAAGGAGAGATTTCTGAACAAGATGCTGAAGAAATATTGAACGCTTATTTGCTTTACAAACAAAATCAAGTTGACTTGGAAAAGGAATACATGATTAAGCTAAAAACTATCCTTGCTGTCAAAAAAATAATTCGAATTCCAAGAGCAGAACTTCGATTCAAAAAAGCACTACTGGCTGAAATAAAGAGTAGACAAAAACACTAAAAAAAAACCCCGACATAATCGGGGTTAATTTTTAATAGTAAAAAATGTTTTAGCAACCTTCTACTACTTCTTCTTCCATTACTTCTTCTTCTACAACTGCTTCTTCGATAGCTTCTACGGCTACTTCTTCTACAGCTTCTACTTCTTCTACTGCTACTTCTTCTGCTACTTCTTCAGTTGCTTCTACTTCAGCTTCGTCAGCTGTTTCATTGTTACAAGCTACGAATCCAAAGAGGAAAAAGCCCATGGCTAATAAACTTAATGTTTTTTTCATTGTTCTGATTTTTTGGTTTTAGAATTTCTAAATCAAACTTAATAGAATTTTTTCGAAAAGGTAACCTAAAAAAATAATTTTCTTGAATTTAGCCATTATGAGTATTATTGCAATGACTAAAAAAGGATGATAAGATGGGTTACTTTTTCTTTATTCACATATTAAAAGTAGATTCTTAATGGGTAAAATATCCTATTTTTCTGATGAAGAAATAATAAAAGGGATTTTAAACAATGAAAATCAAGCTATGGATGCGCTTTACAAAACGCATTACGCTATGATTTTCAATTTAATAGTGAACAATAGTGGTTCATCACAAGAAGCAAAAGATATTTACCAGGAAGCAATCATTATTTTTTACAACAACATTACTTCCAGTGATTTTTCACTGGAATGTAAAATAAAAACATATTTATATTCAGTTGCCCGCAGATTATGGTTAAATGAATTAAAACATAAATATAAGATAGTTGGAAATATAAATGATTTTGAAGAAGTAATTGAAATTGAAGAAAGTGAAGAACTTAAAATTCTAGAAAAAGAGAAGAAACTGAAATTAATGAATTCCTGCCTGAATGAATTAGGGGAACCATGCAGCAGTATTCTCAAAGAGTTTTATATTAATAAAGTAAGCATGACCGAAATAGCAGAAATGATGGGCTATACAAATTCTGATAATGCAAAAAATCAGAAGTATAAATGCTTACAGAGATTAAAAAAGCTTTACTTCTCAAAAGAGAAAAAAACAATGCAGAAAGATTAAGCCAGAGATATGGAAAAAAATATTCATAATCAGGAAATTATTGATCGCTATTTACGAGACGAACTCAGTAAAACAGAGTTGGTTGAATTCAATAAAAAAATGTTGGCTAATGCTGAATTCGCTTCAGAGGTTAAAGAACAGCAGGAACTAATTGAAAGCCTTAATCAGTATGTGAAGGTAAAAAAAATCAAAAAACAGTTACAAAAATCACATCTTGAACTTGATCAGCCCTACCCACTAATGGCATCTAGATTCAAAAGGAATGTCAGAAATTTAGTTTTCACTAGTTCGGTTGCTGCAACTATTGCATTGGCTGCTGTTTTCGGCTCTCTCTATTTTGCTGGATGGTTCGATTATAATAAAAATGTTTCTTCCTATTATGAGTTAAAGAAGGACATTGAGAACTTATCATCTACACAGCAATCTATTTGGAAAGCGCTATTTACTACAGAGAAAAAAACAGTGATTAAATATAGTGGTACAGGATTCTTAATTTCTTCTCAGGGCTATTTAGTTACGAATTACCATTTGGTCAAGAACTCTGATACAATATTCATTACAAATAATACAGACAGTTTGATCAAATTCAGTGCTAAAGTCGTGTATAAAAGTCGTAAAGCAGATATTGCCATATTAAAAGCTATATGTGACAGTGCTTATAGTTTTGGACCAATACCATTTGTCATATCACAATCTGATGTAACTCTGGGGCAAGATGTTTTCACCCTTGGATTTTCAAAAGAAGATGTGGTTTTTGGTCAAGGAACAATTAACAGTTTATCAGGATTTAAAAGCGATACAATTGCGTATGAAACATCAGTTCCTGCGAATCCGGGTAATAGTGGTGCCCCCTTATTAGATGAACAGGGTAATATTGTAGGAATAATTAGCGGAAGACATTCAAAGAATGTGAGTTCTACTTTTGCAGTTAAAGCAAAATATTTGCAGTGCTTAATCAATGAAATGGCTGCAGATTCCACTTTGGAGCAAATTATTTTACCTTCAACAAGTTCTATAAAATGGTTGGACAAAACCGATAAGGTAAAAAAACTACAACCTTATATTTTCAAGGTCGAAGTTTATCAATAACCTCAAACTTTAGCCAGTTTCAGATTCAATTTTACTTCTCCATTGACAATTAACTTGATAAAGTAAACCTCATCTGTATAAATACTACCATCAAATTCATACTCGAATTTGTGATATCCGGGTTTAACCAGCGGATTCTTAAATAATTCTCTAACAACAATATTGTTTGTGTCAAACATGGCAATTGTTACACTTTTATCCGTCCTGAACTTATATTCAAATTCACCTCCAATTGTTAACTGCATTGGCACATCATAATACTCAGTCATATAATCATTTGAAAGTTTATTAGTTGGAATGCTTTGATTGGTCACATCAGCTACAAGAGCTTGAAGTTGTCGTTGTGCGGAAGTATCAAAACCAGCGATGTTGTAAATAGGATAGTTATCGGAAACAGCCCACAAAGCATATTGACCTTCAGGCTGAAACATAGTATGATCTTGAATAAATTGACTAACTTTTGTTAGCTTCTTGTTTGCAATTTCACCTAAATAATATTGTTCATTTTCGCCAGGTCCGATATCATTTTTTTCAATGCACATGGCAAATAAAGCTATCTCTTTAACCTCCCCAGCTTTAAGCGTAATCATTTCTTCATTTGTTATAATAAAGTTTTGATAATCAACGTCATGGGCTTCCATAACCATTCCATTTGGTATATGTATTTTCCAATCTGAAACACTAATATTTTGAATATTTAATGTAAGAGCTTTGGTGTAATGAGTTCCAGATTTTTTACCATTTATCTCGTATTTAATATATTGATTATCTGCTGCTACCTTAATATTAATATGATTTGGATACTGAGCCTGAACTGACATTAATAATAACAATGCAATGAGGAGGATATATTTTGCTTTCATAATTTTGATTTTATACTCATTGATACCCTATTTTTTGAAAAAGTAAAATGATATTTAAAATAACGTCTTATCTCTAATATAATTTCAATTTAACAAATAAGAGAAGTACTAATTTGACGCTATTCACACATTATGAGTGCTAAAGAGAAAAACAATATTATCGTAAATTTGCGGCTATGACAGGAACAATTGTTAATGTTGGAGCAGTAATTTTAGGAAGCATAATTGGTTTGTTGTTACACAAGGCATTACCAAAAAAAATTGTAAAAATTGTTTTTCAAGCAATCGGACTTTTTACCTTATTCCTTGGCTTTTCAATGGCTCTTAAAACGGATAACTTATTAATATTAGTTTTTAGCATTGTAATTGGAGCTGTAATTGGAGAGTTTATCAATATTGAAAAATATTTCAACCAGTTCAGTAATTTCCTTCAAAAGAAAAGTAGCTTAGGCTCAGATCGTTTTAATGAAGGCTTTATCACCTCATTCATTCTTTTCTGTGTAGGTTCCATGACAATACTGGGAGCAATTGAAGAAGGATTAGGTGGAAAACCCAATTTACTTTATACCAAATCATTAATGGATGGATTTTCCTCTATCGCTCTTGCATCAGCCTTTGGTATTGGTGTATTGTTTTCTATAATTCCTCTCTTTCTATATCAAGGTGGTTTGACATATTTTGCATCTTTTTCCGAATCATTTCTTTCAGATCATATGGTTAATGAAATGACTGCAACTGGAGGATTGTTACTGATTGGGCTTGGTTTAACCATACTTGAAATCAAAGTAATTAAAGTAGTTAATATGTTGCCCGCATTATTGGTTGTTATTTTACTTGCCTGGCTTATAAAATAAAAAGAGCCATCCAATAAATTGGATGACTCCTAAAAACACTTATTCAAATTACAATTATTTGTTTGGGCAGTTTCTGAAATGACCTGAGCCACCAGATCCTTGACCACGATGACCATCACATGAACCTGCACGCCCATTCCCTTTTCCTTTGGCTCCATGTGCATCAAAATAAACACGTTGTTCTTCAGTTAAAATCTTCCTGATTTCTTGTTTGTGAGCTGCACCATTTTTCATTAACTCACTCTTAATATTTGTAATTTCATCAATTTTCGCATTCACTGATTTCATATCAACCTTTTCAGCAGTTTGAAGAAGTTGTAATTCAGCATGTTTCAATTTCATTTGATTTTTGAGTGAAGTCATTTTTTTTATCTGCTTCGTTCGTAACTGCTCAATTTTTTGTTCTTGATCAGTCGTTAAATTTGGGATATTTTTACAAAAACGCTGACCATCCTCAGATTTTGCATTTTTATTATATCCAGGTCCCTGTGCAATTGCTGCTGTAGTCATTCCTACTAATAATGCAAGAGTCAGTAAAAGTGTGTTTCTTCTTTTTTTAATTATTGTTTTCATTTGCTTAATTTTATTATTTTAAAAAATCATTTTGCGTTAATTTCAGTAGTAGGACAAACTATTATTTCATTACTTGCATATCATTTTATTTTTTTTTGTTTCACCAGTTTTCATTCATTGAAGTGTCAGCAAGCATAATCTTTAATTCTATTTAAATATGGGCAAAACGAAAAAGTTAAAATAATTATTGATGTATTAATTTTGAATTAAATTTCAAGTATGTTAAAAAAAGCCAAATTCGATTACAACAATATTCTAATTGTTTTATCCTTGTTAATTGCTCTTTATGTTGTTTTTAATATTAAAAATTACAAACAGGCTGATAAAGTAATTAGCTGGGATGTAACTAATTATTATAGTTACTTGCCTGCCACCTTTATTTATGGAGATGTGCTGCTAAATTTCACAAAGGAGCATCCTGAAAAATGGTATGACAAATTTGTACCACTAACTACACCAACAGGTGGTAAAGTAATTAAAATGTCGATGGGATTAAGTTACTGTTATGCTCCATTTTTTGCCATTGCACATGTAATTGCCAAAATAACACCTTATCAGGATGGAGGCTATTCTCTACCCTACCGTTTAGCACTTATGCTCAGCAGTGTTTGCTTTTTTGCTTTAGGTTTGATTTACCTTAAAAAAATATTGATCAGGCTATATAGCAAGCAGGTCGTTTTTATTACGTTATTGGTGATTGGTCTGGGAACAAATCTGTTCTATTACACAGCCATCCGATCAGCCATGTCGCATTCCTATAATTTTGCCTTAATTACTTTATTTGTTTGGCTAAGTATTCAATGGCATAACAAACCTAAAATAGTCAATAGTACATTGATTGGACTACTCATTGGCTTGATTGTGTTAATCAGACCTACCAACATTTTGGTAGTCATCATTTTCCTTCTATATCGAGTATCAAGTCTGAATGATTTGAAAGACAAACTCAAACTCTTTTTAAGCAAATATTACCTGATACTGATTATTCTGCTTGCTTTTGTTTTGGTTTGGATTCCTCAGCTACTTTATTGGAAAGCAGTTTCAGGTCAGTATTTTTACTTTTCGTATCAGGGAGAACGTTTTTTCTTTGGCAACCCACAAATTTTAAAAGGATTATTCAGTTACCGAAATGGATGGCTGATATATACACCCCTCATGTCGATGGCATTAGTGGGATTATTTTTTATTTATAAAAATCAAAAAGCTTTCTTTTGGCCTATTATGATTTATTCAATACTCAGCATCTATGTTATCACAAGTTGGTGGTGCTGGTGGTATGTTGGCTATGGCAATCGGGCATTTATAGATTTATATGGTGTCATGGCTATTCCTTTTGCCGCCTTCATGAGTTGGATATTCGAGAAAAAACAATGGTTAAGAACTGTTACCATATCCATAATTCTCCTTTTTGTCTCTCTCAATTTGTTTCAGACTTATCAATATTACAAAGGTTACATACAATTTGATTCCATGTCGAAAGCAGCTTATTGGGATGTATTTTTAAAAGCAGATCCCAAAAACAGCTATTGGGGATTGTTAGAAAAACCAGATTATAAAAAAGCATTAGAAGGCATTTATGAAAATCATCCACCTAAAGATCAATCAGAATGATAAAGCAGCACAAACTCCATATTTGGATCATTTCGGGGCTCATCATGGCTCTTTTTGCACTGGTTATCATCTTTAGGATAAAATACTTTACCTTATCGAATTTGATAAGCATTATCCTATTTATTGGATTTTGTGTTCTTATACCTGAAACCATTTTTTTTAGCAAAAAGGGATTCCGCTTTTTTAAAATAAAAATTGAAATCAACCAAATTATTGATATAATCGCATCAGGTATCGCACTAATTATATTATTTCTTGGAGCAAACCGCACTTTTTTTGATGATGTTGGTTTCACTTTGCGTTACATGGATAATTTTAGCAATGGTCATTTTTATTGCTACAATCCGATCGATGGACCTGTTTTTGGCATATCTGGTTTTTTAAATACAGTTTTTTGTGGCGCCATTGCCTACTTGAAACTTTTCAGTTCTCACAATATATTATTGTTATCTAATGTTGTAGGAGTTTTTGCCATATCCTTTTTAAGCTTACGAATAGCAAGAGTTTATCTCAAAAAAGCTTACCTCATTCTTTTGATCTGGTTTTTACTCATGTTTTGCGTGAAAGACTTGTTGAGTATAGCTTTTAGCGGAATTGAAACGCCCTTTCATTTAGCTATTATTTTGGCAGCCATCTATTTTATGTTGTTAGATAAAATCAGGTTAATGTGGTTATTTTTAGCATTGAGTGTTATTTCGAAATTAGATGCAGTGCCAATTGCTTTTGTAGTTGGATTAATCTATTTATTGATCAATAGGAAAGAACTATTAAGATGTCGTCCATTTTGGTGTCCTCAGCAAAAAAATAAAACCATTCAAACGGAGCAACAAATAAGTACTAATACCGGTAGAAATATTTACAATGATCTAATTTTATGGGGAGTAGTACCCCTCATCATTTGGCTTATTTTTATGTTTATTGTTTTTGGAAGTCCATTTCCACAATCTGCTTTTGCTAAAGTTAATTTTTACCCTCATCCCGATACTCACTGGTTTCCGTTCCTTACAGGTTATTTGCATGATCACTACCTATTCCCTGTCTTCATATTATTCTTAATTGTATTTACAATCCATCAAGCATTTGTTTTTATCAAGCCAGCTGATTTTAGAAGTACTGACTTAATTTTTGGTTACGGATTTATGGCCAGTCTGATTTTATATTACTTCTACAATCCGGGTGAAAAAATGATGTGGTACTATGGAGTTCCCTCCTTTTTCATGCTTTTTCAAATTGGTATTAGCCTGGTAAAAATAACACCTGGCTTCGCTAAAAACCATCTCAATCCTACAATTCTCTTTGTTTTTGTCGGACTATTTGTTTTCCTCAGAAACGATATCTCAGCTTCGAATATCTGGCTGAAAAAGAATATGAATATCACGGAAAACGAACGCATATTAATAGGTGAGTATTTAGGAGAAATAAGTCAACAAACGGATACATTAATGTCGAAACATGGACATCTAAGTCGTCATTTCAAAGGTTATGTAATTGATAATGCTGGATTAAACTCCAAACTTGCAACAAATTACAAACTCAATACTGATTCATTACTGAAAGCTTTTCAACCCAAATATGTAATCAATCATGCCTGGAAGAATTATATCGAAATCATGAACAATAACAACTATAGACTTAAAGATGCATTTTATGATTTAAGTTTATACGATTCCCCAAATTGGTTGTTGTTTGAAAGAATAAATCAAGCAGAAGGATTTAACAGAACGATAGAACCCATTGAAATTTCAAAAATAAATGGCATCGAAAAGAATTTTGAGCTGAATTACGTCACACGAGTAAATGGAACTAAACTTACAATCAATACGCTAATGATCAAAAACTTTCCAGAAAATGAACCAATTAAAGTGGCTGAAAGAATAGTTTTGGGTGTGATTAAACAGCAGGATGAATTTGACCTGAACATCAGAATTTACCAATATGATAATATAATGGAAGAAAAATCTATACAGATTAATAGTATTGGAAGTGGAATTTCCCGCTTTGTTCAAACAGTTGAAATTCCTTTAAGTTATTGGTATCTAAATACTAACCCCATAGAGTTTTCAAGAAAAGATGGACAAAAAATAGCCCTTATTAATCCATTTATTGAATACATAAATGTAGATCAAGAGTAATAATAAAAATCGAATATGCTAATTGAACAATACATAAAAACAATTCCAAAAGCCGAACTACACCTTCATATTGAAGGAACATTTGAGCCTGATTTGATGTTTAAAATTGCGAAACGAAACAATATCCAAATCAAATATTCCACTGTTGAAGAAATTAAAAGTGCATATAGCTTTAATAATTTACAAGAATTCTTGGACATATATTTTGCAGGAGCTTCAGTGCTGATTACTGAGCAGGATTTTTATGATTTAACCTGGGCTTATCTCCATAAAGCCAAAGAACAAAACATTGTTCATGCGGAGATTTTTTTTGATCCTCAAACACATACTGAACAAGGAATTGCTTTCGAAACAGTGATTAAAGGAATTTACAATGCCTTGAAAGATGGACAAGAAAGACTTGGTATTAGTTTCAAACTCATTTTGTGTTTTTTAAGACATTTGGATGAAGCAGCTGCTTTCAAAACAATGGATGAAGCATTGTCATTTAAAGATTGGATTGATGGTTTTGGATTAGATTCTACTGAAATTGGTAATCCGCCAGGAAAATTCGAAAGCGTATTTGCCAAAGCAAAACAAGAAGGATTTCTAACAACTGCACATGCAGGTGAAGAAGGCCCTGCACAATACATTTGGGATTCACTGAATTTATTGAGAGTTAATCGTATTGATCATGGTAACCGGTGTTTAGATGATGAAGATTTAGTCAAATTACTTGCTGAAAAACAAATACCTCTTACACTTTGTCCTCTATCCAATCTAGAGTTGAAAGTCATTAAAAATATGAAAGATTATCCACTCTTAAAAATGATGGAAGCAGGAGTGTTAGTGACTATAAATTCTGATGACCCAGCCTATTTCGGTGGTTATCTGAATGAGAACTATTTGGCTGTAGCAAAAGCACTAAATCTTTCGCAAGAGCAAATTCTTCAATTAGCTAAAAACAGTTTTAAGGCTAGTTGGTTATCTGACGAAGAAAAGATAAAAGTATATACAATTCTTGAAAGTCATAAGCTAAATACATAACGAAACTTAATCCTCCTCAGCCTTCAATTTAACCTCTACCAATTTCAGTTCATCATATCGATGAAATACACTCACATCAAACTTATTGCGTAAATCATCCAGAATTTCATTTTGGTAGAGCATGATTTTATCACCATCCTGAATCTTATTATAAACACTATCGTAAATTGATCGATCGTGAAATATCATTTCGTAATCAATGTTATAGCCATATTCCTGATTAAAAACATTGGTATAAAATACCGCATGTGTATTAAAGCCATCATGAAATAAAGTAAACTCTTTAAAATCAGGATAATTGCTTTTCAGATGTTTATAATAATCTCCAAATTTATTGGCAGCCCAATTTGTTACTGGGTTGGTAACATGCTTGATGGTTTTTGCATAGGGGAAATAGAAAACAAGAATCACAAACGCAAGGCTGAATAATAATTTAGGAATATATTTTTTAGCATTAATGATATGTATCACAAGATCAATCGTTCGAAACACAGCATATCCAGAAAGAATGGCTAAAAATGGGAGAATGGGAGCAGTATACCATTCTAATTTACTTTGAGATAGGGAGATAAATAAAATATAACCTATAAATGAAACTAAAGCAAATTTTAATAACCGCTTGATCTGATCATTTTTCTCACTCCAGTAAAAAAACAAGCTTAGTGGTAATACAAAAACCCATGGTAAAAACTGCGATCGAATTAATAACGTAAAATAATAAAAGAAAGGATGACTATGCCCATCCTGAACTTCTGTAAAACGACCAAAAGATTCGTATTTGAGCCAGGAGTCAATATATCCAGGCTGTGCCTTTGCTTTATATAAATAATAGGCTCCAACAATTATAATAAATACAAACACCGAAATATAAAACTCTTTCGACTTGATAATCTGCATAAACTTATTGAAAGTTAAACTCAGAATCAACATAGCTGGCAAAAACAAAAGCCCAGCCGTGCCTTTTGTATAAACAGCCAGAATCAAAAATAAAGAAGTTAAGTAGAGGTGCTTTTTCAGTTCTGTTTCCTTCGTTAAATACAAATAAAACTGCCACATCGATAAAAAAAGAAAAAGCGTTAAGGCGGCATCATAATCTCCCGTTCGCACAACATGGTTACAAATAAATCCTGGTGTTGTAGCCAATATAAGTCCAGTAATTAATCCCCATAAAGGAACTTTTACTTTCCTGTAAATGAGCCAAAATAGCAACATGATTAATATGAGTCCGCTTAAAGCTGAAGGGAATCGCAAGGCAAACTCTCCAACGCCAAACGTCATGAACGAAAGTGATTGCAACCAGGTCATTAAAGGAGGCTTCAGGTTGTATGTATCTGGATTATCATTGAAATACTTGATCCATAACTCCCCATTATTCATCATTTCATAAGCATTGATCGCATAAAATGATTCATCCCACATCCGAACGCTTTGATCATTCAATTCTAAAAAAGCAGGGAAATATGCGAAAAACAGAAGAATAGGCAGGAAAATATATACTTGTTTTCTACGGTCGCTATTCATTTAATCGTAGAATTTAAGCTTGTTCCTCTTTGTCTTTTGCCATTATTAATTCAAGCAACTGAGTTAAAGTCGATTTCAAATCTTTTCTTTCAACAATAATATCGAGAAAACCCTTTTCCATTAAAAACTCAGATCGCTGAAATCCTTTAGGTAAATCTTTTCCTGTTGACTCTTTAATAACTCGTGGTCCAGTATAACCAATATTGGCATTGGGTTCAGCAATATTGATGTCACCTTTCATTCCAAACGAAGCCGTAACTCCCCCTATTGTAGGATCTGTCAAAATAGAAATATAGGGCAATGCAGCCTGACTTAATAAAATGAGTTTTGCCGAAGTCTTAGCCATTTGCATCAACGAGTAAAAGGATTCCATCATTCTTGCACCACCCGATCTGGAAATAATAACTAATGGAAGTTTGTTTTTTATACAATGATCAATTGCTCTGGATATGCGTTCGCCAACCACTGACCCCATGGTTCCACCTATAAAGCTAAAATCCATGGCAATTAGAATCAGTTTAACATTATTCAGCTTGCCTTTGCCCACACGAACTGCATCAGTTAAACCACTTTTCTCCTGTTCGCTAATTAATCGTTCTTTATAGGGTTGAACCCCTTCGAAATTAAGAATGTCTTTTGGCACAATTTCATGAAACAATTCTTTATACTTTCCATCATCGAAAAGAAAAGAGAAATATTCTTCGGATCCAATTCTAAAATGATGACCACAGGTGCAAACAAAAAGCTGAGCTTCGATATCTACTTCAGCAATCTTCATACTGCATGTAGGACATCGATCCCAAACACCTTCAGGAAGCGACTTTCTAAAAATTGATGTAGAAGGAATTCCTTCGGCAATTTTTTTATACCATTTACTCATTCAATTGTTTAATGAGTGAAGCTGTAATAATATGTTATGCAATCGTAATATCCTTATTCAAATAAACATCTTGAATAGCATTCAATAAGGCTACTCCTTCTTTCATTGGACGCTGAAATGATTTTCGGCCAGATATTAAACCACTACCACCAGCTCTTTTGTTAATGATAGCTGTTTCAACTGCTTCGGCTAAATCAGAAGCGCCAGATGATGCCCCACCACTATTTATCAAACCAATACGTCCCATATAGGAATTGGCAATCTGATAACGGCAAAGGTCAATAGGATGATCAGTACTCAGTTCAGAATATACTTTAGGACTTGTTTTGCCAAACTTAATGGCATTATATCCACCATTATTAGTTGGCAATTTTTGTTTTACAATGTCAGCCTGAATGGTTGATCCAAGATGATTTGCTTGTCCTGTTAAGTCAGCAGATGCGTGATAATCAACTCCATCTTTTTTAAATGCATCATTGCGGGTATAACACCATAAAATGGTAGCCATTCCTAACTCATGTGCTTGTTCGAATGCTTCTGACACCTCTATAATTTGCTGATTTGAACCTTCCGATCCAAAATAAATCGTTGCTCCTACTGCTGCTGCACCCAAATTCCAAGCTTCTTCTACTGAGCCAAACATAATCTGGTCGAATTTATTGGGATAGGTTAATAATTCATTGTGATTGATCTTTACAATAAAAGGAATTTTGTGAGCATATTTTCTAGATATAGAAGCCAACACACCAAAAGTACTGGCTACCGCATTGCAACCACCTTCAATTGCCAGCTTGACAATATTTTCTGAGTCAAAATAAATTGGATTTGGAGCAAAACTAGCACCGGCAGAATGTTCGATTCCCTGATCAACGGGTAAAATAGACATATAACCAGTATTGGCTAAGCGACCATGTCCATAAATAGATTGCAAACTTTTGAGAACCTGAATATTACGATTTGTACTCATCCAGATATCATCGACAAATGTTGATGATGGTAAATGTAGGTTATCTTTGGATATGGCTACATTATTATAATTTAACAGATAATCTGCTTTTTCTCCTAGTAATTTTACTATTTCATCGAAATTCATGTGCTACAATTTTTGATTTATTTAGTATACGAATTTATTAAATTTTTAGGGTAATCTACTAGGAAAATGAACTTAATAACAAATTCCTTACAAATATTTGTTGTATTTTCATTTGCAGAAAAACAAGTACTTTTATGATGTGGACATGCACCAAATGCGGTCAAAAGTTTATTTACAAAAATGCCAATCATTCCTGTCGTGATAAGTCAGTTGAGAATTATTTGCATGGAAAGTCGGGACACACTATCGGGCTCTTTTTTCATTTTCTGGAAGAGTTTAATAAAATTGGAGAAATTGTTCTTCATCCAGCAAAAACACGAATCTCCTTTGCTGCTCAAATTCGATTTGGCTACATTCACCGTTTAGGAAAGGATTATATTGATGTCGTTTTTCAATTCAGACAAAACTAACTGGATGAAAATCAATTTTACAAAATTGCTCAGGTACCTGAATCTAGTATTTTCAATCATTATGTTCGTATCAAACAAAAAGAAGACGTTAATGAAGATCTAAGAAATTATATGAGAATTGCTTATGATATTGGCTTAAGAAAACACTTAGACTGATTATTATATTCTTACTTCTTTTCTTCAATTAATCTTTGCATATCCTTAAATAAAGCTGAACTCGCTGCCAAAATTTGCTTACCAAATAGATAATTATCTCCTCCTGAAAAATCACTTACTTCTCCTCCAGCTTGCTGAACAATAAATAAACCGGCTGCAACATCCCATGGATTCAAATTGTATTCAAAAAAAGCATCATAACGGCCACAGGAAACATAAGCCAGATCAACTGCTGCAGAGCCCAAGCGCCTTAATCCACGACTTTTTTCTATCAATTCAGAAAAAATCCGCAGATAGCTTTCTTTAACTTCAAAGTTTTTGATGGGAAAACCTGTTCCGATCAGTGCATTCTGAATGGAATCGTTTTCTTTTACATGAATTTCTTTTCCATTCAGAAAAGATGGAGAATCCTGCCAGGCATAAAAGCATTCATCCCTGATTACCTCATAAACTACACCTATTACTGCCTTTTTATTTACATAGAGTGCAACTGAAATTGAAAAAACAGGAACCTGATGAACATAATTGGTTGTTCCATCCAAAGGATCAATAATCCAGATTGCTTGATCTCGAAGACAATCTATATCAGCATGACCTTCTTCAGCAAGAAACTCTGCTCCTATTATTAATGGTTTTAATTTGTCTATTAAATATTTTTCTGATTCAATATCCACATAACTCACTAAATCGTTTTTATCTTTAAATGCAACATTCGCACGATTTAATTTGTCATACTCCCTTCTTTGAAATTGAGCTGTCTCTTTAACAATTTCAATTACTTGATTGCAAATACTTTGATAATTATACATGATTCAATTTGTTCAAAGTTCTATATTTTAAATCATCTGCAAACAATTCTTCCATCTATTCTTCTGTCAAACTATCCAAATTAACTTTAGTCACTACGATCAGGCTTACTGGTTTAATAATTGCTAATTTTGCAGGAAGTAATAATCAATTCATGAATAAGAAAACACAAATTCTGCTGCCATTTCTTTTTGCTCTTATGGTTGCATTTGGAATGTATCTTGGCAAACGCTTTCATCCATATCCCTATCAGAATAAACTCACTGAAGTCTTAAACAAAATAGATGAAACGTATGTGGATACTATTCAGGAGGATAAGTTAATCAATGAAACCATTTTGAAGCTTTTACAAGATTTGGATCCTCACTCCTATTATATTGATGCAGCTGATGTTGCTGCTGTTGAACAAGATTTAGATGGAAATTTTGAAGGCATTGGAATCGAATTTAATATTTTACGAGATACTATTATAGTCGTTTCCCCCATATCAGGCGGGCCTTCTGAAGCTTTGGGCATTCAGGCTGGAGACAAGTTTATTTATATTGATGATGAAGTAGTTGCCGGAATTGGGATTCAAAATGCAGATGTCAGAAATAAATTATTAGGAAAAAAAGGCTCTAAAGTAAATGTCAAATTAAAGCGCAATGGCGAAAGCGATCTATTGGATTTTACCATTACACGAGACAAAATTCCTTTGTTTAGCATCGATGCATCTTACATGGTCAATGAAGACATTGGCTACATTAAAATAAATAGATTTTCAGCCACCACATTTGATGAATTTAAAGAGTCTTTATACAAACTCGAAAAAGAGGGTATGCAAAGTTTGATTGTTGATTTATCAGGAAATCCGGGTGGTTATTTAAAAGCAGCTTATGATATTACCAATCAATTTTTCAGCTCCAAAAAACTGATCGTATATACAGAAGGCCGTATGCGAAAAAGAAGAAATTATTTTTCCAATGGTCGGGGAGATTTTACTTCCGGTAAACTGGTTGTTTTAATAGATGAAGGTTCAGCATCAGCCAGTGAAATATTAGCAGGTGCTGTTCAGGATTGGGATAGAGCTATAATCATCGGACGAAAAACTTTTGGAAAAGCACTTGTGCAGGAAGAATTTGTGCTTTCTGATCAATCAAAAATACGCTTAACTGTTGCACGATATTATACACCGATGGGGCGTTTCATTCAGAAACCTTACGATACAGGTACCGATGATTATTATATGGAGATGTATGAACGATATGCCAATGGCGAAGTATATTCAGCAGATTCTGTGCATTTCAACGACAGTTTAAAATTTACATCAGCAAACGGCCGGATAATGTATGGTGGTGGTGGTATCATGCCCGATATTTTTGTAGCTATTGATAGCAGCGGAAACACCTACTACCTCAATCAATTAATTCGAAGTGGATCTTTTTCTAGTTTTGTACTGCAATATGTTGATAATAATCGTCCGCTTTTGCTCAATAAATATCCTGATTTCAAAGCTTTTAACACTTATTTTTCTGCCAATAGCGTATTGAAGGAATTCAACGTACATGCAAAAAAAACAGGCGTAGAATATAGGGAAGATGAGTTTAATAAATCCAAAGACATTATTTTAAACCAGATTAAAGCACTGATTGCTCGGCAACTTTATGAAGCTGAAGCTTATTATAAAGTGTTTAACCAAATGAATAATAAATATCAGAAAGCAGTGGAAGTTTTGCAATCTGATAAGTTTGACGAATTAGAAATAAATTCCAAGCAATAATTTGTAAGGTTTGTGGTTAATATCCTAACAAACATTTCACTAAATACATTATTTTTGTTTGAATTAATATGACATGATGATCAAAAAAAGTTTAGTAATTCTATTATTATTTTCTGCTAGTATACAGCTTTATAGTCAAGAACTTAATGTGAATGTGAATGTAATTTCACCTACTGTTCAATCAACCGATAAGCATGTGTATGATAATATGCGTGATGGGATCAATGAGTTTCTGCGAAATACGGTTTGGACAGAAGATGAATTTTTACCAAACGAACGTATTGAGTGTAACTTCTATATTACCATCAGTGACCGTATTTCAACTGATAAATTCAAAGGTAAAATTCAAATTCAAAGTGTGCGACCTATTTACAATACCTCCTATAATTCACCAATGTTTAATTTTCAGGACGATAATTTCGTTTTTGACTATGTGGAACACGAAACCATAGAATTTGTAGAAGGTTCATTCACATCTAATTTAGCTGCAGTTTTATCTTTTTACGTTTACTATATAATTGGATTAGATTACGATTCATATTCTAAATATGGTGGATCTGCCTATTTAAAGAAAGCCCAAAATATTGTCAATATTGCTCAAGGAAAAGACTATCCTGGTTGGGATAATTTTTCAACAAAGAAAAATAATCGATATTGGCTCATTGATCAAACATTGGATAATATCCACAAGCCATTGCGCGATTTATCCTATTCCTATCATCGTCTGGGATTAGATAAAATGTATGTCGAAAAAGAATCAGGCCGAAGTGAAATTCTTGATGTGTTGGAAAAGCTCAAGAAAATACATCGTGACGAACCAAGTTCCTTTTTGATGACCGTATTTTTCAATACAAAAAGAGTAGAAATTCAAAATATATTCTCAGAAGCTACAACATCCGAAAAAGATGCAATAATTGAACTGGTTAAAGAAATTGATGCAGCAAAAAGTTCGGAGTATTCAGATAAGCTCAAGTAAAGTCCAATAAATCCATGCTGAAATCCTTAAGGATACAGAATTATGCGCTTATTGACGAAATCGAAATCGATTTTGATAGCGGATTTAATGTGATTACTGGAGAAACAGGTGCAGGAAAGTCAATAATACTGGGTGCTTTAGAACTTATTTTAGGAAAAAGAGTTGATACCAGTGTGTTGTTTAACCCCAACAAAAAATGCATAATTGAAGGTAGTTTTAGCTTGGAGAATGACAAACAAAAGCAATTCTTTCAAACACATGATCTTGATTTTGATGAACACACCATCATTCGAAGAGAAATAAGCAATAGCGGCAAATCAAGAGCATTTATCAATGATGTTCCGGTAACAATAAATATACTGACAGACTTTAGCAGTTTGTTGCTTGATATTCATTCTCAATATCAAACCCTGTTATTGAATACTAATGAATTTCAATTCTCTATTTTGGATGCAGTAGCCGAAAATAAATCCCTGCTAATTCAATATCATAAAGAATATACCAACTTACTTCAACTAAAAAAGGAATTAAATACACTTATCCAACAAGAGAGCAAGGCTAAAAAAGATCTTGATTATTTTGAATTTCAGCAAAAGGAAATAGCTTCCTTGTGTTTAGTCGCTGAAACAGATAGTAAGCTTGAGGATGAATTACTCACCCTCTCGAATGCTGAGAAAATTAAAGATACTTTAGATCAGTTGGTTTACTCATTTGATGATGCAGAAGATTCTATCAGTCAGAAATTAGCTGAAGCCCGTAAACAAATGGCTGGTATTGCATCCTTTAACATAAAACTGGAAGAGTTTTTACGACAGATTGAATCGGTTGAAATTGAGCTGAAGGAAATTATTCCAGAAATGGCTGCTTTTAGTGAAAAGGTAGACATAGATAATCAAAAACTGGATGAATTAACTGTTCGTTTCAATGCTATCAATAACTTACTATCGAAACATCAATTAAACACAGTTGAAGAATTGATTGCACTTGAGCAAGATTTGCATACAAAAATAGCAGGCATTTCAAGTTTACAGGAGTCCATTCAAGACAAGGAAAAACAAATTGTATCTACAAGCACTTTACTTCAAAAACAAGCATTATCCTTATCAGAAAAACGCCAAGGTGTTATTCCTGAATTAGAAAGTCGTTTGGTCTTATTATTAGCAAGTGTTGGGATGAACAATGCTTCTATTAAATTTGATTTATCGCAAAATAATCTGGAAGAAATTACTGAAAACGGACTGAATAATCTGGCTGTGTTATTCAGTTCAAATACAGGAATTCCTATGCAACTTGTTTCTAAAGTTGCCTCAGGAGGAGAGCTTTCGAGATTGATGTTATGCATTAAGCACATTTTGGCTGGTTCCACATTACTGCCCAGTATTATTTTTGATGAAATAGATTTAGGTATATCCGGTGAAATTGCCTTTAAAGTTGGCGAAATGATGTCTAAAATGGCTGATAATCATCAAATAATTGCCATTAGCCATCTACCCCAAGTAGCTTCATTTGGTCTCTCACATTTTCTTGTTTATAAAACTTCTGACCAAAATACAACACACACACACTTACGTAAACTCAGTCTGGAAGAACGAATCCTGGAGCTTGCCAAAATGATTGGAGGAGAAAACCCGTCCCCAATGGCAATGGAAAGTGCCAAAGAGCTAGTAAGAAATTTTGCTTAATTTTGCGACTTATCTAAATATCATTATAAATAAGTATTTCGAATGAGTTACAATTTACTTAAAGGTAAAAGAGGAATTATTTTTGGTGCCTTAAACGAAGATTCTATTGCATGGGAAGTAGCAAAAAAAGCACATGAAGAAGGTGCTAATTTTGTATTAACAAATGCACCCATTGCCCTACGATTTGGGAAGATAGATGAATTAGGAAAGCTGTGCAATGCAGAGATTATACCTGCCGATGTTACTTCGCTGGATGATTTGGAGAACTTACTGACTAAATCGCAGGAAATTCTTGGCGGAAAGCTTGATTTTATTTTGCATTCAGTTGGCATGTCGAAAAATGTTATTAAAAGACGAGATTATACAGATTTGAATTATAAAGACTTCATGCACGCCATGGATGTGTCTGCAGTATCATTCCATAAATTATTACAATCAGCCAAAAAACTGGATGCTATTAATGAATATGGTTCGGTATTAACATTGAGTTATATTGGAGCACAACGTGTTTTCACTACTTATGGGGATATGACACAAGCCAAAGCCATGCTTGAATCTATCGTCAGAAGTTTTGGACTTCATTATGGCTTAGAGAAAAAAGTGAGAATCAATTCAATTTCGCAGTCTCCTACAAAAACAACAGCTGGTAAGGGAATTAAAGGATTTGACTCATTTTATCATTTTGCTGGAAAAATGTCACCACTTGGAAATGCAAAAGCTGATGAATGTGCTAATTATTGTATTACCTTGTTTTCTGATTTAACCAGAATGGTGACCATGCAAAACCTTTTTCATGATGGAGGATTCAGCTCGACAGGTATCAGTTATGAAGTACTGAAACACTACCGACCTGATTGTGAATGCATCAAGCACGACTTGAGGGAAGATGATTAAGGGAATCAAATTAAAAAATTGAAATTAAAAAATTTACAATTTAAGTTTTAAGGTTAAAAGTTCAAGCTATTAACTACTACTTTATTTATTCACTATTACGTTTTAGATTAAGCTAAATTACTTAATTGCATTATTTTTCGTAACTTAGAGCAGGCTTATAACATGGTTATCTACATTATATATTGATAACTACTAAATTTAACTCATCTCTATATGAAAACAAATTTGGAAATTAAGTTGTTTTCTTTTGTGCATTCCCATAATAATACCTGCTATGCGAAACAAGATAAATTATTAATGAAAATTACTAAATTAGCTTTTAAAATTGCATTATTAATTATTTTTTTATTTGTTTCCAATCAAGTAATAGCTCAGTTTGAAGGACTAAAATGGATAAATACAAATTGGCCTTTATCTGCGTCTAATGTGACATTATATGAATTTGGTTGTGATGGGATTTCTGAACTGCAAACAACCAATATCAGTACTGGACATGATTCACTACCACTTTTCCCTACGACTTCTATATGCAATGATGATGGAGAATTATTGTTTTTTGCAAATGCTATTAATGTATACAATAAGGAGTTTAAAATAATGAAGAATGGAGAACAGTCGATGTTTTCACAAAACGATATATATATTCATAATGAAACTAGGCACCAATTATTTATTATTCCAAGTTCAGTAGCGGAGAATATTTATTTTATTTATGTCATACGAGAAGTAAATCATACTTCATCAAATAACTATTTTGATATTAGCAGAATTACAATTAACATGACTCTTGATAACAAGAAAGGGGCTGTAATTAAAACAGAAAAACAAATTGAAAAAATAGAGGGTGTAAATTAAACTCTGTCCAAAATCGTAAATTTGATTATGGATCAGAACTATTTAGACAATTTAGAAGAAAAAGCGCTAGAACAGTTTAAGAGTGGGAAGTCGCTTTTTGGAAAAGATGGAGCGTTT
>JABINZ010000109.1 GCA_018698135.1 Bacteroidota bacterium | reverse complement strand
TGATCCAACAGAATATGTATACCATTATAGTATGGATGGTTTACTCAATGGATGGCAATATATGATCATTTTAACTGCATTTGATGAAGGTGACAAAGAACTGGATTTAGAACCGCTGGAATCATCCAAAGTCGAAAATTCGTACAGCGTTTTTATTGGATCAGCAGCTGATGATAGTGGAACTCAGGAAATAGGTGTGTATCCTAATCCATATCGATCATCCGCCTCATGGGACGGAGTAACTTCCAGAACCAAAAAAATATATTTTTATAATTTGCCTTCAAAATGTGAAATAATCATCTATACCTTATCTGGAGATGTGGTCACCCGATTGGATCATGATGCTGATTTTTATAATGGAGATGATATTCAGTGGTTCCCTAATTTTAGCGGATCCGATCAGCGTGTTTTTTCAGGTGGTGAACATGCCTGGGATTTATTGTCTGATAATGGTCAGTCAATTACACAGGGTTTATATCTCTTTTCAGTGAAGGATTTAAAAGGAAATACAGTTAAAACAGGCAAATTTGCAGTGCTCAAATAAACAAATAGAAAATTTATAAATGGAAATTCCCTGCTAATTATGTCATTATGGGGATTAAGAAAATCAATAATAATTAAATTACATTCAGATGAAAAAATTATACTTTATTTTAGGGCTTTTACTGGTCAGTATGTATTCTATTGCGCAAACTCATGGACGAGTAATTCGCATGGATAGCCTGCAATTTGTCGATTCAACAGAATTGGCAAGTGGAATTGATGAACCTACCTATTACAAATATGGCGATACAGTTACATTTCAGGGTGTGGTTATTTTTAATCCACATTATTATGCAAAAAGTGCTACCTCCAGAAAAGCAACTTGGATAATCGATACTTCCTTACACGAGTGGGGTGGCATGATGGTTTTTGTTGATCCGGGAGCATTGGCAAATTATACAGGCGATTTAGATCAACTAAATAATGATACTAAGTTTTACGAGAACTTTGTTCCAGGCTATACCGTTAAAGCAACAGGTGTAATGGGGCAGTATAGCAATAATTCACAACTCTATTTAATTCCTATTGAGTCAGAAATTATTGATATTCCAAATACAATAGATACAGCTCATATTATTGATCCGGAAATAATTACCATCGATTTACTTGAAAAAAATGATGGTTCAGGTAATATTGTAACGCAGCGCATGACTGGCGAAAAATACGAAGGTATGTTTGTACGTTTTGAAAATGTAACAGTTGTGGATGTTAGTGATCGCCCGGGTTATGGTGGTGCAAGGAAATTCTGGAGTGTTCAGGATAATAATGGAAATAAAATTGCCATTGATGACAACTCAGGATATTGGAGAAATGATGCGAATGCAAGTGCCAGCTGGTGTAACGATTATGTACAACAATTTCCTTCTGAAGGAACAAAACTGAATTATATTCAAGGTGCAATCGAAGAAGTGGGCGCGTATGGTTATCAAATCAATACACTCTTACCAACTGACATTAATGTGTCAGCTGCTGCTCCTTTTATTAGTCAAATCCAGAGAGATCCGGTTGTTGCATCATCGTCTGACGCAGTAACGGTTTCTGCTGTTATCACCGATAATGACGGGACAATAACCAATGCTAGTTTATATTATTCTGTTGGTATTGGTAACCTGACTTTTACTGAAGTAGTGATGACAAAAGGAGCTGCCAATACATATAGCGCTGATATTCCGGCTCAAGCCGATGGCGAATATGTAAATTATTGGTTTAAAGCATTCGACAACAACGGCTTATACTCAAATTACCCTGATTCAAATGCAACTGGTTCAATTTACCGTGTTTTGAATGGAGGAATTACCAAAATTTCACAAATTCAGGAAACACCATTTGGAAGCGGTGCATCAATTTGGAATGGTTCAGATTTAGATGTTGCCATAGGTGGTATTGTGACTGCTACACTGGATCAATTAGGAAATGTTGGAATCCAAAGTGGAACAAATCCTTGGTCAGGAATATTACTTCGTGCAGTTACTGGTGATGGCCTTGCCAATTTGAAATTAGGAGACTCAGTGCTGATTAGCAAAGCTCAGGTTGTTGAAGAATATGATGTTACGTTCTTGTTCAACACCGGTGCAGCCAATCATAGTGTGGTTTCTAAAAATAATCCTTTACCAGCATTAACTAAAAATATTCCACTCGATTCTATTGCTGCTGATATATTTGCGTATTCAGAGCCTTATGAAAGTATGTTGCTTGGATTTGATGATATTTATGTCGTTAATTTGAATGCCGATGCACCTTCAGGAAATTATGGGGAATGGGTGTTTGCATTGGACACTAATAATACTGATGGTTTGAGAGTGGACGATTTGTCACGTGCCATTGAAGGTAATTTTAATGTTGATAGTTTAACGCTAAATCAACATTTGGGTTTTGTAAACGGACTTCTTTATTATAGTTTTGGTAATTGGAAACTAACACCTAGAGATAAAAACGATATTGAAGGTTTTTATACCGATACCACAACCATAGGAATCAATTTATTGAATGATCAGGATATTCGTTTAAAATTATATCCAAATCCCGCAAAAAGCCAAGTATTTGTTGAAGGATCAATAAATGAGGCTACGCAATTGTCGGTTCGTATTTTTGACCTGAACGGTAAATTATTACTGTCAGATAAACAATCAGTTGTTGGCGATTTTCTAATCAATCTCGATGTTAATCAATTGAATAGTGGACTTTATTTCATTGAAATTAATGCTAACAATGAAAAAAGTACGATCTCGAAGTTTTACAAAAACTAAAGAGAAAAAATAGGAATGGCTGTTTCTGATTTTGAATTGGAAACAGCTTTTTTTTGCATTTATCTGAATGTTAATATCTATTCGATGCTTCACCAATGGGATATTTCGTAATTTTGACAGATAAAGTGAGGAGAAATGCCGATGGCTTAATATTTGAGTCTTCTGCCACAATTATTTAGATAGAATTAATTCAAAATATACATGAACGCGAAATTTTCACCCAGAGTTCAAGATGTCATTCAATACAGCAGAGAAGAGGCTATTCGTTTAGGTCACGATTATATTGGCCCTGAACATTTATTATTAGGCCTTATTCGAGAGGGAGTAGGCAAAGCCATTAAAGCTGTAAACAATATGGATGTTGACATTTTACGATTAAAAAAATCATTAGAAGATGTTATCCGAAATACAGCTGAAAAAACAGATGGTGTGAGTGGTAATATCCCTTTGACCAAACAAGCCGAAAATGTACTCAAACTAACATATTTAGAAGCGCGTATATTGAAAAGTGAAGTAATTGATACAGAGCATCTTTTATTATCCATATTAAAGGATGAAGATAATATAGCTTCTCAGATTATGCACAAATACTCTATTAATTATGAGAATCTAAAGGAAGAATTAATTGATCGATTCTATTCCAAAGCCGATTTGCCTTCAGATCCTGAAGATGAGGATGAGTTTCCGGATGATTCAGACAAGCCAGCCAGTGGTGAAGGAAAATCAAAATCTTCAAAAACCAAAACACCCGTATTGGATAATTTTGGAAGAGATTTGACTAAAATGGCGGAAGATGGAAAACTTGATCCAATTGTAGGTCGCGAAACTGAAATCGAACGTGTTAGTCAAATTCTAAGTCGAAGAAAGAAGAATAATCCGGTTTTAATTGGTGAACCCGGAGTAGGTAAATCCGCTATAACAGAAGGTTTGGCCTTGCGCATTATTCAAAAGAAAGTTAGTCGTGTTTTATTCAATAAAAGAATTGTAGCACTTGATTTGGCTTCTTTGGTTGCCGGAACAAAATACCGCGGCCAATTTGAGGAAAGAATGAAAGCTGTTTTAAATGAGTTGGAGAATAACAACGATGTTATTCTATTCATTGACGAACTCCACACCATTGTTGGTGCAGGAGGCGCATCTGGTTCATTGGATGCATCCAATATGTTTAAACCAGCTTTAGCCAGAGGAGAACTCCAATGTATTGGAGCAACAACATTAGATGAATACCGTCAGCATATTGAAAAAGATGGAGCTCTGGAAAGAAGGTTTCAAGTAGTTCTGATCAATCCTCCTTCTGTTGATGAAACCTTAGAGATACTTTCAAATATTAAAGATAAGTATGAAGATCATCACAATGTTTTTTATACACCCGATGCCATCAAAGCTTGTGTAAATCTAAGTCATCGATATATCAATGATAGGCATTTACCCGATAAAGCGATCGATATTCTTGATGAAGCAGGAGCAAGGGTTCATATCACAAATATTCATGTACCCACCTCAATTTTGGAACTGGAAGAACAAATTGAAAAGATCAAGCATAATAAAAATGATGCTGTAAAAAGCCAAAAATACGAAGAAGCCGCCAAGCTAAGAGATCAGGAAAAGAAACTGATAGAGCAATTGGAAATCCATAAGCAAAAATGGGAAGAAGAAAGTAAAAAGCATCGCTTTACAGTTAATGAAGAACATGTAAGTGAAGTAGTTGCTATGATGACTGGAATTCCTGTAAAACGTATTGCACGCAATGAAGGCAAGCGATTATTGAATATGGAAGTTGAGCTTCAGGAAAAAATTATCGGTCAGGATTTAGCCATTCAAAAATTAACCAAAGCCATCCAGCGTACACGAGCCGGACTAAAGAATCCCAATCGCCCAATCGGATCATTTATTTTCCTTGGACCAACAGGTGTTGGAAAAACGGAATTAGGAAAAGTACTAGCGCGTTATTTATTTGATGCAGACGATGCTTTGATTCGTATTGATATGAGCGAATACATGGAAAAATTCAATGTATCTCGTTTAGTAGGAGCGCCTCCAGGCTATGTAGGTTATGAGGAAGGTGGACAGCTAACTGAAAAAGTAAGACGCAAACCCTATTCTGTTGTATTGTTTGACGAAATAGAGAAAGCACATTCTGATGTTAACAATATTCTTCTTCAAATTCTTGATGAAGGTTTTGTTATCGATGGTTTGGGTCGTAAAATTGATTTTAGAAATACAATCATCATTATTACCTCCAATATTGGTTCTCGTCAGGTCAAGGATTTTGGATCAGGAGTTGGTTTTAGCATCAAGGACAATACAGATGATCAAAATAGAAGCATTGTAGAGAAGGAATTGAAACGTTATTTCTCACCTGAATTCCTGAACAGAATTGATGATGTGATTATTTTCAATTCGCTCTCTGAAGATGATATAAGAAAAATTATTCGCAATCCAATTCAGGAGTTGAAAGGTCGATTGGCCGAAATGGATTTTGAAATTGAACTGACTGCTGAAGCTATTGAGTTTCTGGTTCAAAAAGGATATGATCCAAAATATGGAGCCAGACCTTTACAACGTGCAATTCAAAAGTATTTGGAAGACAAAATTGCTGAAGAACTATTGAAATCTGAAGTGAAGGAAGGAGAGGTCTTTATGGTCGATCATGTAAAAGATGCAGAAGAATTGGTTGTAACGCATAAAGGAGATACAAAGTCTGCAAAGAATAAGGAAAAGCAAAAAGAGGAAAATAAGGATGCTGAGGATGAAAGTAAAAAGTAATTGAAGACTTTTATTCAAATATGTATCTAAATAATTTTACAATTTCCATACAGATTAAGGAATCAGCTTAATGGAATTTGAGTTGAAAATTATCTGATTAAGTGTATTTTTCCCATTGATGAATCTAATGTTTCATTTTTGTAAATTGCTGTGAAGTAATAAGTATAAACTCCTACAGGTGAATACATGCCATTGTAAAGTCCATCCCAGCCTAGATTTGGATTATTAGTTTCAAATATTTTTTCACCCCATTGATTGAATATCTTTAGATTGAATTTAGAAGTTTCTGAAATGAAAATTTGAAATGTGTCGTTTCTTCCATCACCATTAGGCGTAAAAGCGTTAGGTGCAAAATATGTAAAATCACAAGTATCAATTTTAATGTTAATGCTATCATATAGGTAGCAAAATTTATTTTCAGCAATTAGTTTGTAAAGCCCTGAATTCCATGGAGTAATTGTAAATGTAGTATCACCACTTGACCAATCAAAGCTGCAATTCTGAGGATAAATATCCGGTCTCAAAATATGCCCCTCACAAATCACAGTATCTTTATTCCTAAAAAATAAAGCATTAGCACGTTTTGATTCTATCCTGAATGTATCTCGAATTATGCAGTCTTTACTGCCAAGTTCCAACCAATAAATTCCAGTATCTTTTAAGGTTATCTTTTGAGAAGATTCTCCTGTTGACCAAATACATTTTGCCTGTGGACTATTTGAATTAAATTCGATCTCGTCTGTATAGCAATAATTTGTATCAGGAAATGGAGTATAGTCAAGCTTGTGGCAAATACAAATGTTCATAGCAGATGTATCGTAATATCCTTGCTCGGAAGTAATAAGAATTACTTTATATATACCTGGTTTAGAGTAGGTGTGTTGAGGTTCTTTTTGGCTTGAATAATTATCAGTCCCCGAAATAATATCTCCGAAATCCCATAAGTAACTTTCCGCATTTTTACTTGCTGCCAAAGTAAATTGTATTGCAGTATTCAGGCGTAATTCTGATGTGTAAAATCTTGATATTGTTGCATTTCTGCTTTGGCTACTATGCCATCCCCAATATGCACCTCCAAAGCTAAAACTACTAATTGAACTCAGTTTTTTGTATTTTTCAATAAAATTACAACTTAAACCTTTTGCATTTGGATTTTCAATAACTGATAAATAATATCGGTCAGCCTGATTAAATTTAAAATCACTAGTAAGATAGATTTTACTATCAATAATTTTTAATATAGAATTATGATATTGAGCCTCTTCCCCTGAAATTAATAATAACGAATTCAAGATATCAGCTTCATTCCAGCTAGAAAGATCTGCCTGATAAATATAATAATAACTGGTGTTGCCAATGCGATTTTTACAAAATACATATACTTTTGATGCATCTGGTGAAAGAATTGTGCTGAAAACATAACAAGTAAAAGGTAAAACAATGTGAATCGGATCTGAGAAATAACCAGAATAAGTGTTAAATTTTAATAATCTAAATCCTCCACTATCATTGTTACCATAATTTGTGTATCCAGCCACTGTTGATCCATCAAAAGAAAAATGATTATCTAGAGCAGAAAATGAATTGTTTAATCTGGAAATAAGCGGAGATGTAAATTCATCGTCTTTAATCAAATAAGAATATAGCGAATCATGGGTTGAACATACCAACCAATAATCTTTTAAATTTTTATGTCTGGTACACAGAACTCCATACAAGCTATATCCATTTATTTTTTGGGAGTGTAAATCAAACTCTGTCTGGTTATAATTTCCTTTAATTTCAAATTTATAATAATATTCATAATGCTGTTGTAATGTTGGTAACTTTTAGCTTTAGCGTTTAAAAAGTTATCAATATTTCAATGGCTT
>JABINZ010000108.1 GCA_018698135.1 Bacteroidota bacterium | reverse complement strand
AAGTGGCACGGTTAGAACCGTAATCAATGTGGCTTAACACATGGTGGCACTATTAGAACCGAAAATAGTGGCACTAATAAAACCGAAATCACTGGCACTGATAGTCCGAAATGGCTGGCATGGTTTGATCCGAAATATCCATCAGTAATCAATCATAATCCTATAACATATCAATCATAAGACTATCAAGAACACCATATCACTAAAGAAAAATTAGTTGTCATTATGTTTCTTTTGTTTGTATTAAAGCACGATTTTTTTGTTGCCCATTGGTTGCCCAAGCGCTGTAAGTGTATAGATAATCAATCAACTAACATTTTTTGTATTGGCAAATAGCTGTCCTGGTGTTTCTTTTGGTTGTTTTTAGTTGTTTTCAAAGGACTTTTCAAGCAAAATCAACTAGCTATTCTGAAAGGATTCGATATAGTTCAAGGTTTAAATAATAATGATGACCTTCAATTTCCCTCTTCTCTAAAACCTTTAATTCACACAATCTGTTTAAGTAGTCTCTCGCAGTATTTTCAGCATAAGCTTTAGCATTTACAAGGTGATTTACCTTTGTGAAAGGCTGGGTAAACAAAAGTTCAACAAGTTTCTCAGGGTTGCGGAATTTTCTTTTGTCTTTTCTTAAATATTCTAGAATTGAATCTTTAGTTGAGACGATATCATTGATCTTATGAAATGTAATGTTGGATGTATATTCAATTGCTCTTAGTATAAAAAGAAACCAATCTTTCCAGTTCCCGCCTTGAGATATTCCTCTTAAACTCGAATAATAATCATCTTTATGATCTAATATATATCTGCTCAAGAATAAAATAGGGAAATCCAGTAATCCTTTATTAGTTAAATAATGAATGTTTAAAATCCTTCCAGTTCTTCCATTTCCATCTCTGAAAGGATGAATTGCTTCAAATTGATAATGACAGATAGCCAATTTCAATAGATGGTCAATATTGAATTCAATATCATCATTGAGGAAATTTATTAGATTATCAAGTTTTTGATTGATTATATTTTCTCCTCTGGGGGGAGTAAATACAACTTGACCAGCATTTGGTCCTGTACCACCTTGTTTGATTGTTGTATTTGAAAAATCCGGGCGAATAGAATCATTAGTTTGTTTTATTTCTTGAAATACTTTTACCAGATACTCCTTATCAAATAATTGTTTTTGTTTTAAATAATTAAATCCTGTCCATAGTGCTTCTTTATATCGAAGTACTTCTTTTGATGGGTTGTTAATTTCATTTCTCCCATCACTATAGGCCTTATATAACTCATCATCAGTTGTAAAAATATTTTCAATAGCACTTGAAATCTTAGCTTCTTGTAAGCTAATTGTGTTGATCAATAATCCCTGGTTTAGTATAATTGCACTTCTTCCGTGTAATTTTGCTAGAGCTGCTTTTGCTTCTCCTAGTTTTTCATATATCTCAATAGTCTGATATAACTTTTCATTTATTGGAAGTAGCGGAAGATCATTCCAAGGCGTATTTCTATCGGGATTGATGGTGTATAACAATTCAGACATTAAATTATAGATATTTTAAAGTTTGGAAATGATTTGACCTCAAAATTACAGATAATTTTAACACAAACATTAAAAAAATAGAAAAATGATGTATAGGTATGTGTGTGGCATTAAAAAGAGCATATGATTTATCAAGAGGCCTTAAAATGAAAGTTTTATGAATCCTTCAAATAGTACTATGAAAAGGGAAAATAATGAAGTCCTTACTTTGTAATTGGCTGTTTTTATTTAGCTTTTGCTTTCATTAATCTTGTTGCCCATTTGTTGCCCAAATGCTGTAAGTGTTAAGATAATCAGCTAACTAGCATTTTTTGTATTGGAAAGTAATAAATTTCAAGAAAAGTCGAAAATAGACACATTAAAAATCGGCATAAATAGTTCGGGAATTGTCCTTCTTGCTTCATCGAATTCATTATTTTTGGAATACTTTATTGTGATATATGGATTATACTATGGAGGTTTTTATAGTTGATGATGAGCAAAGAGCTCTTGATAGCCTATCAAAGTTGTTGACTAATTTTTTTGAGCACATCAAAATTCTCGGTACTGCATTGAATGTAGATGATGCATATTCACAGATTCTACAAAAAAAACCCCAGCTGATATTTCTGGATATTGAAATGGGAAAGGAAAGTGGGTTTAACCTACTGGAAAAGTTTGAAGAAATTGATTTTCATATAGTCTTCTTAACGGCACATGAAGAGTATGCTTTAAGAGCCATAAAGTTCTCTGCAATTGATTACATCATAAAACCTGCTGGCATAAGCGATTTGAAAACTTTGTTTCAAAAAATCAGTAACAATCCTATTAAGAGTAGTGATAATCAAAATATCAAACATATGTTTGGAAATTTCCTTACAAAGGATAAAAGTGAGCATAAAATAGCTTTACCTGTTACTGAAGGAATTGAATTTATTAAAGTAAATGATATAATATCTGTGATTGCAGATGGAAGCTATACTCATTTTTCTCTTAGAAGTAAGAATGACCTAACAGTTTCGAAGAATCTTAAATTTTTTGAAAGCATATTAACTGAATATGGTTTCTTTCGAATTCATAATTCGACTTTGATTAATCTTAAATACATTAAGATAGTAGGAAAGTCATCAGGTGGATATGTTGTGATGGAAAATGATGTTGAGTACAGCATATCAAAATCCCGTAAGGAAGAATTTATGAAAGTACTGTCTGTCTAAATACAAATTCAATTGCACCAGTTATTCTTTAAAATGGTCGAACTACAAATTTGTTTAAAACAAAAAGTAAAAATAACTTAGTTTTACGCTGATAAATTAATTTTGATATGCAAACAAACAAAGTTGACTATTTACTAAAACTTATTTCCTTTAGTTCAATACTAATTTTATGCCTCCCAAGTATAAGTACAGCCCAGCAATCAACACACAGTATTATTGACAGTCTGTTACTTGACGCACAAAAAGACAATCCTCCTAAAGTCAAGTTTGAGAAAGAGTTAAAATACATAAACCAAATACAGCGATTGTCTAGTGATTCAGCTTTAATACTTATTGATAAACTTATTGATACATATGAAGATAAGAACTTTGCTTATGCTGTTGGAAGGGCAAAGTCAATGAAAGCCTGGTATTTATTTTTTGTTTCAAAATATGAAGAAAGTCTGAAAATAGGTCATGAAGCACTTGAGCTACAATTGAAGAATAAGGATGATAGTTTAGGCATCGGATTAAGTCTTAACCGAATTGGGCTTGCTAATCTTGAATTTGGCAGATACAAGGATGCTGAAAAATACATGAGTGAAGCATTGGAATACTTCACTATGTGTAGGGATACTGCACATATCGACATGGTTATAAATAACCTTGGTGTTTTAGCATCTGAACAAAATCAGTTGGAAGAAGCAATTGGGTATTATAAAAAATCACTAGCACTTAGGATCATTCTCAAAGACTACTACTGGATAGCCTATTCCTATTATAACATTAGCGAATCCTACTTGAATATCAATACTTTGGATAGTGCTGAAAAATATCTCTTTAAAGCCTATGAAACATTCAGTACTAAAACGAAAGCAAAGAAAGTTCCTGGAATGGTTTTACTTGGAATGGCCGATTATTATAGACTAAAAGGAAACTTCCCAAAAGCCATAGAATATACTATTGCATGTATTGAAGATGCCGATACACGTGGACACACAGAAATGCTTATTGAAGGGAACAGGCTTTTGGCAGATGCTTATTATCAAAACAATCAATATAAAGAGGCTTATCTGACTGAAGTTAAGTATAAGGATTTAATGGTCACTTTTGATAGTTTGAATAACGAAGCTCAGGTTGCAGAAATAGAAGAGCGGTACCAAAATGCAGAAAAAGAAGTTAAAATAGCCCACTTAGAAGCAAGTAATTTAGAAGCAAAGAATGCAGCTCAAAAATCAAAGTTGTTTACACTCTATACTATAGTTGCTGCACTATTTTTTATTTTTACTATTAGCCTGATTTATTATAGAAAAAGACAGAAGCAAAAAATTCATAAATCACAAATCAATGCTAAAATAGCTGAAATTAAACTTATTGCACTTCGCTCTCAAATGAATCCACACTTTATTTTTAATTGCATTAATACTGCACAAAATTTTGTTTTAGATGCAAAAAAAGAGGATGCATACGAATATTTGGCAAAGTTTGCCAGGTTGCTAAGAATGGTGCTGGAGAATTCTTCAAAATCATATATACCCATAGAAGATGAAATAAGCCAGATTCGACTTTATGTGGAACTTGAATCTATACGATTTAGTAATGCATTTAATTATGAAATAATAGTTGATCCTGCATTGGAAGATGGAGTTGTTGAAATTCCAGCTATGTTTATACAGGCTTTTGTTGAAAATGCAATCATACATGGTTTGGTAAACCTCGATACCAGACAAGGAAAGTTAGTGATTGAATTAAAGCTGAAAGACAATTGTCTTTATTGCAAAATTGAGGACAATGGAGTAGGACGAAAAGCTGCTAAGGAAATAAAAAAACAAAAAGAGAAACACTATCAATCAGTAGCAATACCCAATATCAGAGAGCGGCTTGAGATTATGCAGGAATTTTCTGAAATTAAAATTGATATGGAAATTATCGATCTTGAGGAAAGTGATGCCCCCCAAGGTACACTGATAAAATTGAGGATGCCTGTAAAGTAAATAATGGTCTATATCGATTAAGGTGGGTAATATTGTGGTAAATCACAAATAGCAATGGTCAAATCACAAATAATTATCAAATTAAAAAAAGACAAAAAGCAAAAACACAGGATAGATGAAATGCCTTTCTGAACAAATGATCAAGTTTATAAATTGAAAATCAGTGGTTTACATGAAGCATTCACTTGTTCGGTTTGAATTTTTATAGATTGGCTTTTGTTATTTATTTGTGATTTGGATTGTTGATTATTGTGATTTCAGTTTAGTTGTTATCCACTATGAACAACATAGAACCTGAATTTTCAACCTGATCAATTCCCATATTGATCAGTTATGTCACCTAACTACTTCATTTATAAATTTTGTACAAATCATGAGAATAGTATAAACAAAACCAGAAGGATCAAACACAAACTCAAATGATCCATACACAAACCAGCCAATATTCTCTTTTTTTTACAATTTAGTTTTGCCTCAGAATTAATAATAAACAAGTTAAAAATATATTGTAATGAAAACAAATGCATTCTTAATGGTAACCATTATTCTCTGTTTTATATTCCCAAAAGCAAACGCACAGCAAACAGGGAATTTTAATACCACCGTCACTTTTATGAACCAAAGCAGGACATTAGCTTGTCACGTACCAACAAATTACGACTCTACTAATAATTGCCAATTAATGGTTTGTTTGCACGGTTTGGGTGATAATGCTACTAATTTTCGGAACGCACTTATTAATTCCTTAAACTGGCCTTCAATTTTCCCAAATACAATATTTATATGCCCTGATGGAGGAAGTGATGCAAATAAAGACTTTTATCAACCTTCAGGTGATGAATTGATTATTGACGAATGTATCAGTTTTGCCAAACAGAATTATTCAATTGATACAAATCAGATTATTCTTGAAGGCTTTTCTTTAGGTGGCAGAAGTGCGCTAAAATATGGCCTTGATTTTCCTGAAAAATTTAAAGGTTTACTCCTTAATACACCTGCAATTCAGGGATTGGCTGATGCCATTAATGATACTATGGTCAGCTTGGGTTTTAACTATGCAAATGCTTCTCATATACCAATTTATACCACTATTGGAGGAGAGGATATTCTTTATGCTATTGCTTTTGAAAAAGTTCATGAACTGCTTAAGAAAAATGATGGTATTGTTAAGGTTGTTGAAGTAAATGGACTTGGACACACAATACCCAATAGCAATTTTATTAGTCCTAGCCTACAGTTTTATGAAGATCCGTCAACTAAAGACTATGATATAGATTTATTTGAAATTGAAATGATTGATCGTTCATGTGATCCTATCATTTTCCCTAAATGCTATGTTCGTAATCTTGGAAGCAAAGTAGTTACATCGCTTGAAATCGAATATGATATAAATGGAAATACTGGCACATTCACATGGACTGGGAACCTTGACCTTTATGAGCATACTTTAATCAAACTGCCACAAATGGCTTTGGATTCAGGAACACATTTGTTAGAATTGAGTATTGGTATGATAAACAATTTGTTTTCAGATTCAATGATAGAAAATAACATTCTATCAAAATCTATTGAAATTGCCTTGGAAGGAAACTCATATCCTCTAATTGAAGGATTTGAAGGAGAGGCAGATAAATGGATATTTGAAGAAACGGGAAGTTTGTTTTCATGGTTCCTTGATGATGTTGTTAAAAAAGATGGTTTATACTCTATCGGCACATTCAATACCATTTTGTTATTCTATACAAATGGATATTCTGAAAGTTTTATGTCTCCTGTTATGGATCTTACATCAGTTCCTAATCCTAAACTATATTTTGATTTAGCATACAACTACCACAAATACACACCACCCTATTTTATAGATACTGTGTTTTTTGCTGATACATTGATGATCTCAATTTCTACTGATTGTGGACAGAATTATGAAACTATATTCAAAGAAGGTGGAGCTGATCTGGCAACTGCTAAAGATCCGATTCTGAATCCTTTGACTATCCAGGATTGTTTCTTTTCTCCAAAGAGTGATGAATGGGATCAAAAAGTAATTGATCTGAGTTCATACTCTGGTTTTTCTGAGGCAATTGTTAAGTTCACCTATACATCTAATATGGGGGGCTCAATAAATATTGACAATATTAGCTTCAAAAAAGAGTCTATTGCAATAGAAGAGGGCCAGAAAATGGCTTTCAGGATATTTCCTAATCCTGCTCAGGATATTTTGAACATTGAAGTAGATAGGCTAGAAAACTCAGACATAAGCTTGTTCGATGTTTCAGGCAGAAAAGTATTAAATACAAAAATTAATAATTTCTCAAATCAAATTGATATTTCAGGACTTAGTAACGGATTTTACAGTATTGAAATATTGTCAGGTAATGTTAGGATTTATGAGAAGGTGCTAATTGTAAAATAGTGTTAATCAGTTTATTGTTGATCACATCTATACTTACAACTGCTGACACACATATAAACAACAAATATGTTCCAATATTTCACGCAACTTCTAACAAATGAACTTGTCCTTTAATCTGTCTTTAAATAATCTCTTTTTGAATTAAATAGAATAAATAAAAAGCTTAAAAAACAATACAATGAAAAAAACAGTTTTACTATTTATGATTGGTTTTGTACTTATCATGAATTATTCTTTCGCACAAGAAACAAATGGTTTGTCTCAGACTATCAGAGGACAAGTCATCGATAAGGAAACACAAATAACATTAGCAGGAGCAACTATTATAGTACTTAATACAAATCCCTTAAAAGCAACCATTACTGATATTGATGGTAATTTTAATATTGAAAATGTTCCTCTAGGCAGATTTAATATTCAAGTAAATTATTTAGGTTATGAAACGTATACTGTTTCCGAAATGCAGATAACTGCAAGTAAGGAAGTAGTTTTGAAAATTCAATTACAAGAAAAAGCTTTTGCCCTAGATGAGGTTACCATTAAGGCTTATGAAAATAAAGCAGGAACTATTAATTCGATGGCTACAATAAGTGCCAGAACTTTTTCTGCAGAGGAAACACATCGTTATGCTGGTGGAATGGATGATCCTGCACGGATGGCTTCGGCCTTTGCAGGTGTTGCTGTTGGCAATGTTCAGGATAATTCAATTATTATCCGGGGAAATTCACCCAAAGGAGTATTGTGGACTTTAGAAGGTGTGGAAATTCCTAATCCAAGCCATTTTGCAGGGGCAAATGTTGCAGGTGGAGGTTTTACTACCTTATTTAGCAATCACTTATTGGCAAATTCTGATTTTTTTACAGGAGCATTTCCTGCCGAGTATGGTAATGCACTTGCAGGTGTTTTTGATATTAAGCTACGTAACGGAAATAATGAAGAAAGGGAGTATGCTTTTCAAGCAGGTGTAATGGGTATCGATTTTGCCGCTGAAGGTCCTTTCAAAAAAGGAAAAAAGCATCTTATTTAGTTAATTATAGATATTCAACTTTTGGATTAATAAAAAGCTTTATTCCTTCAGAACAAATTCCTGAATATCAGGATATTAGTTTCAAGTTTAACTTTCCTATGAAAAAAGGCGGAGAAATATCATTTTGGGGGATAGGAGGAAACGATAAGAATTCAGAACCTGTTACTGATGATTCAACTACATGGACATATAATTGGGATAGAGTTCAATACGATTTAACGACAAACATTGGAGTTGTTGGGCTGAAATACAAAAAAATAATTGGCAATTCGGCATATATTCATTCATCTATTGTAGCATCTACCAATAACTTTTCAATGGATTTGAAAAGAATGAATGATAATCTTGTTTTACAAGACAGCTTTGATATTAATAACACAACAAGCAAGTTCACTTTTTCGACATTCATTAATAAAAAGTTTAGCAAAAAACACACAAACAGAACGGGTCTGGTACTTAATAATATTTATTACAATGCACGTACAAAAGGGAGATACCAGGGTGAAATGATAGATTATAGTAACTCTAATGGTAGTAGTTATCTTTTACAAGCCTATACACAATCAAAATACGACATAAGTCCTAGATTACTTGCAAATATTGGTATGCATGCCCAATACTTTCTGCTAAACAATGAATATTCATTTGAACCTCGCTTAGCGATCAAATATAAAATCAACTCTAAAAACAATTTAAGTTTTGGCTATGGAAATCATAGTCAGTTAGAACCACTCAAAGTGTATATGTATCAAAAAGATATTATGGATGAAACGGTCTTTCCAAATAGGGAATTGACTTTTTCTAAAGCACATCATTTTATTATAGGATACGATTATTTTATTACATCAAATCTTAGAATGAAGATTGAACCTTATTATCAATACCTGTATAATATTCCAGTAATTGATAACGGTACTTGGTCTATGATTAATTATGAACAAGAATTCACCTTCGATAAAGTTCTTGTAAATGAGGGAACAGGAACTAATATTGGAATTGATTTTACCTTAGAAAGATTTTTGCAAAACAATTACTATTATCTGGTAACTGCTTCTTTTTTCGATGCCAAATATACTGGAGGCAATGGCAATACGTATAATTCTCGCTTCAACAAAAACTACGTATTTACTATTCTAGGAGGAAAAGAGTTTGTCTTTGACAAAAAGCCAGAAAAGACTAGAATTTTGAGCGTCAATGGAAGGATTTCTCTAATGGGAGGACATAGAATTGTTCCAGTTGATGAGGAATTATCCAATCAGCTAGAAGATATATATTATGATTGGAGCAATCCATACGAAGAACAAAACCCAACAGATTTTTTCCTTGATTTAACTATTAGTTATCGAATTAATAAAAAGAAGCAATCAAGTATTTGGACATTACAAGTTAAAAATTTAACACAAACACCTTCTAATTATATGTATCAATACAATATTAAAGAAGGTAAGATCGAAAATACAAGTCAGGCAATAATGGTTCCTTCTATAAGCTATAAAATTGAATTTTAGCTACATAGTATTTGATGATAACAAGTAAATCAAGAAATGAATATGGTCATGAATTCAAATAGAAAGATCGCAATTGTTGCGGGTATATTGATTATTCTTGGAATGCTTGCAGGTATGTTGAGTATTGTTCCATCCGTAGAAAGTCCAGATTATCTTACTAAAGTTTCTGCATATCAAAACCAAGTGCTAATTGGAGCTTTGTTTCAATTTACTTTGGTTCCTATATACCTAGGATTTGCGCTATTATTATATCCAATATTATACAAATACAATAAAAGTCTGGCTCTTGGATTTGTTAGTTTCAGAATAATTGCATGCGTATTTCAATTAGTAGGCGTAATCCTTCTTCCATTGTTTTTATCTCTAAGTCAGGAATTTTTGAAATACACAACACCAGATTTAGTATATTTTCAAACTTTTGGAGATGTTTTAAAATTAGGTCGTGACTTAGCAAATCATGTAGGAGTGATGTTGGCTACTGGTTTAGGCAACCTCATTTTGTTTTATGTATTCTATAAAACAAATCTAATCCCAAGATGGTTATCAAGCTGGGGCATTATAGGTAATTTCATAGCAATGCTGGCAAGTTTTTTAATCTTGTTCCGACTTATTGATGTTGTTTCATCTCAATTTATAGTTTTAACAGTTCCATTGGTTCTTCAAGAAATACTTCTGGCAATTTGGTTGATTGCTAGAGGATTCAATTTATCTGTAATTAATTCTAATAGTGATTTAGAATGAAAAATAATGAACACACAAAAGAAATACAAAAATGATAATAGATGGACATGCACATGCTTCGGGTGATTTTCTAAAACCAGAAAGTATTATTGACAATTTGGATATATACGAAGTTGATAAAGTGATACTTGTACCTGGAGAATTGGGAAGTGCTAAAAATTATTCTTTACCAAATTTAGCAAAACTGTTTCCTTCAAATAATGTGGTTAAAGCAACAAACCTATTGACAAAATTTGTAATTGGAATTGCTGGTACTGTTAAGCAAATTCCAAAAGGAAATGAACATGTTTACAATTTGATAAAGAAAACAAAAGGAAGAGCTATTCAATTCATTTGGATTACACAACAAATAGAAAATCCCATAAAATACTTAAATGACAAATTTGATGAATGGAATTTTAAAGGCGTAAAACTTCATCAATGTTGGGAAGATTATTCTATTGATTCAGAATTTTTCAGTGCTATTGCTGAATGGACAGAAAAGAAAAACTTACCCCTGTTTATTCATTTGTACTCTGATAATCAAACAAAACAACTCATTGAATATAAGAAAGGACATCCAAAGTTGAAACTAATTGTTGCACATTTATTTGGCCTCGAAATTTTTATAAAACATAAATTTAGAGATGAGAATTTGTATTTTGACACTTCAACCATCCAGCTCATTTCAACAAAAAGACTTAAAAACGCAATTAAATTTGTAGGAGCATCAAATATTACATTTGGGACTGACACACCTTATGGAAAACACAACTTAAAGAAAAATATTGATAGAATAAAAAGTCTTGATATTTCAACCAAAGAGAAAGAAATGATACTCGGAGAAAATATGAGAAAACTTTTGAATATATAAAGGGAAGAACAGAAAATAAGTACTAAATAATGGATATTAAAATCATAGCGACAGAACTGGGGGAAATTGAATACTCCTCGACTGGAAAAGGAAAACCTGTTTTATTTATACATGGAGGACATACAAATTGTAATTCAACACTTTGGCATAAAGAATTTGATTTAGACAAGTTCCAACTGATTACACCTACTCGCCCTGGTTATGGAAATACTCCCTTAAATAACAATACAACACCTAAACAACAGGCTGATTTGATAGCTTCTTTGTTGGATTATCTAAACATTGACAAAGTGATTTTGTACGGAATTTCTGCCGGAGGCTTAACTACTATCGAATTAGCCGGAAATTATTCCGATAGAGTAGACAAGTTAATTTTAGCTTCTTCCATATCAAAAGAATGGTTAGATAAAAAAGGGAGAATTTATAAAACTGCAAAGCGGATATTTAACCCAAAAGTTGAGGGAATTGTTTGGGGAATGATTCGGTTTTTTTCGGGATTGTTTCCAAATTTGATTGCAAAAAACTTTTATCCGCAGTTCACAACCAATTTGCCACATAAACTAATAAAAGAAAATGTGAAAGAGCTGATATCAATGTTTGAAAATTTTAGCTCAGGAACAGGATTTGTTAATGATATTGACCAAAGTATTAATCATAATATAATTTCTAGAATAAAATGTCCGACTCTAATAATTCATAGTAAGAATGATAATAGCGTTCTGTTTGAACATGCTTTGCACTCAAACAAAATGATTGAGAACTCAAAGCTTGTTGCGTTAGATAATGAATGGGGGCACTTATTTTGGATAGGAAATGACTCAAAACACTCAATAAGAAAAACAATAGAGTTTATAATAGAATAATGCCAGCACACAATGTATCTGGCGAATATAATATATGAAACAAACATGAGTTAAATCTACAAAAACAAGGAAATGACTATATGCGAGTTACCTGCCAGAATTCAGGCTGGCATCTGACAATTATTGGCCAAAAAAATTATAGTTTTAATTTGCTCGAAATGAAATAAGATTGTGCAAATGTTGACAAATCATTTGAGTTTAATTGAATAATAAAGGAATTTAGAGAAGGAAATAACTAAAAATTAGCACGCATTCAAAAACACAAATAACGATGAAAAATTTATTTATTACAGTTGTATTTATTATGAGTTTCGGATCCAGTCTTTTCGCTCAAAAAGGATTATTCATAAAGTTTAGTCTTGGATCAGGTTATACAAACGAATATTCAACTATTAATAGCTCTGGTTTTTCTATTGCAACTAAAAATCATGCAATTGGCTGGGGCATTACAGATAAGTTTGCTGTACAAATAGGAGAATTTGGAGGTTTGAATAAACAAAAAGTCGGAGATTATAATTTTATAAATCTTGATGCATTTGGACTGGGTTTTAGTTATCGAACTCCTATTGACATTAAAATATCTGTTTTAGGAGCATACAGTAAAGTATCGTTTGCCGAAAAATGGTCAGAAGCTTCTGGAGATGACGGTGGAAATGGATATGGACTAAATATGAGTATTGATAAAGAGTGGTTTATAGCAAAAAGATGGGGTATTCGCGTAGGTCCGCAAATATTTTGGCTCAAAACAATGGAAACTGACTATACATTTTTTAATGTAAGCTTAAATGGTAGTGTTGTCTTTTACTTAAAACCTGTCCGGTAAACTATAGTAAAAAGCTATGAATCATTAACTGAAAATATGAGAAAGACAATTTTTTTGCCCTTTATTCTTCTTTTGTTTAGTAGTTGTATTGTGACTAGAACACCTGGTTTTTATATTGGTTACAACCAACTAACAGACAGTGAGAAACAAAATATAGAAATCGTAGATCAGGATTCTTGTATTTGCAACCTTGGCAAAAATGGAAAAATACATGTTATAAATGGAGAACAATTAAGGGATTGTCTTAAAAGCAATGACACATCGATAATTTTTAAATGGGGACCAAATTGTTCAAGTAAATCATGCATACTTATTTCAGCTTGTCAAGATTATTGTTCATTGAAAAACTATAACTTATATGTAATAGCTGATTACTATGATATAAAGAAAATGCAAAGCCAAAATGTTTCTGATTTTCCAATGCTTATTGCCAATCATGATTTTTATAAAAGACAATATGCGAATAGTTTAAATAAAAAGTTCATAAATGATGTGCTTAATGGTCAGAGTATAAATAAGGAAAACATGTATAACAGATTTTTGCTATTTAAAGGTGATAAATTGATAAAAAGCATGAATAATTTATTTGAAATACATTAAAAACTTTTGCTAGTAATTAAGCAATAGCAACCTAAAGGACGCTACTGCTCATAGCCCAAATATATAGTGCATTATGAGTACGAACCAAGACAAGATAAATATATGGAAAACGAAATTTTAAAATATCTTTCAAAGTACATTCCTATCACTAATGAATTAGAAGAGGAAATTAGTAGAATCGAATTTATAAAGTGCTTTGATAATGGAACAGTTTTACTTGAAGAAGGAAATATCTCAAATGAATGCTATTTCATAATTAAAGGTTGTATTAGAAGCTTCTATATAAAAGATGGTGAAGAAAAAACAACGGAATTTTATACAGAGGAACAAGCAGTTATACCCTCAGTGTATGGTGATAAAATTCCTTCGGAGTATTATCTTGAGTGTATTGAAGATACCATAGTAGGAGTTGGTACGCCTGAATTGGAAACGGAAATATATCAGAAATTCCCACAGATAGAATCATTAAACCGTGCTTTAGGGGAAGCTATCATGGCAAAAAATCAGGATACATTTGCTGAATTTAAAATGGCATCACCAGAAGAAAGATATCTAGCTTTATTAAAAAACAGACCAGACGTAATCCAGATAGCTCCCCAGCATCAAATAGCAAGTTATTTAGGAATGAAACCAGAATCGTTAAGCCGCATTCGTAAACGAATAATGAGTCAAAAATAATACTACCATTTTTTTAATTTCTTAACTTAAGTCAACGAACTCAACTATCATGGTTCTGTAATTTTGGTGCAAAATAGTTAATCAACTAAAAACACAGAATTATGAAAACGAAAAGAATTGCATTAACATTATTATTTGCCTTGTTTTTAACACAGGTATTTTGTCAAAACTCAATTGAAAGATCAAAGAGTTCTGATATAAGCCCAGTCTTTGACCATAAATTTTCAGTGAGCACTGCTTATCATACATTTCTCAATTTTGGACAGGAAAAAACAAATACACACCATTATGAGTTTCATTTTAAATATGAACTTACTCCAAATGATAAAATTGGTATCAAAGTAGCCACATGGAAATTATTTGCTCCAATGGGAATACCTTTATGGGATCCACTCTTAATGAAAGAAAGTGAATTTTATCCTGGCAGGCTCAAAGAAAATGGTATTGGTATTACTTATCAGCGTATGATATGGAAGGGTTTATTCACTACAATAGAAATATTACCACAAGTAAAGACTTATTTAGACGAAACTGATAAAAAAATTGGTAACGGATTCAAATTATATACTTCTTATCACCTAGGTTATCATATTTCTTTGTTCAAAGATAGAATGTTTATAGAACCACAAATTCAATGTCAATATTGGCCAATTGACACTAACATACCTCAAGGTTTTAAGGTGAAAGATAGAAGTTGGAATAACTACTTCCTTTTTGAGCCAAATTTGTATATTGGAGTTAGATTTTAAAAAAATGATCAAAATGACAACATTAGTATTAGGTGCAACTGGTGCAACAGGAAAACAGTTGGTAGAACAATTGTTGAGTATGGGACAAAACGTCAAGTTGATAGTACGTTCCACTGGAAAAACAACTGACACTTGGAAGAATAATGACAAAATATCAATAATCAAAGCCAATATCTCAGAGATTAGTGTGGATGAAATGAAGAATTATTTGGTCGATTGCCAGTCGGTAGCTTCTTGTCTTGGTCATAATATAACTTTGAAGGGTATTTTGGGAAAACCTAGAAAATTAGTATCTGATGCCGTTAAATTGATTTGTATGGCAATTCAAAGTACCTCACCAGAAAAACCAATCAAGTTTGTGTTAATGAATACAACTGCTAACAGGAACAGAGATTTAAATGAACCCATTTCGATTGGAGAAAAACTATTGATGAGGTTAATTCGCTTATTTATACCACCACAATCAGATAATGAAAAAGCAGCCGACTTTTTAAGAGTGAACATCGGGCAAAAAAACAAATTAATTGATTGGGTTGCTGTACGACCAGATACCTTAACAAATGAAGATAACGTAACCGAATACGAGTTATATACTTCACCTATAAGGAGTGCAATGTTTAATCCAGGTAAAACAAGTAGAATAAATGTTGGTAATTTTATGGCTAGACTTATCGTTGAAAATGACTTTTGGAATCAATGGAAAGGGCAAATGCCTGTAATGTATAATAAAATGGATTAATTGCATGAATTCAACAGCCTACACATGGTCTAGTAACAATGTATAAAAAAAATAGGAGAGATAGTAGGAGAGTCACGAGTTGTAGCTCGCTTCAACTTTTATGTAATTCAAATTGATTTCTAAATGAGCTTTAACTATTATAGTATAATGCCGATGTAGTTCTGCCAAATTTGATTCAGCAAAATTATAATGATAAAATAGAAGCCTGCCCATATTTTTGAACGGAAAACTCCAAAAACATAGACAGGCAACTTGTTTGGCTTGTTTTTTTCACACGTTAACTTATCACTCCTCGTTCAAGTTAGTTTGAGATAAACGCATTGGATACTTCTTGCGTAATTCTTTTTGCAAATTAACTGGAAGATCCGAATACTTCATCCCATGTGTACTTATAGCGTAAGAATCCCTTAGTTTAAAAAGTACGCGGTATGTCATATCAATAACTGCTAGATAATCAGCATATTTAGTAGCGTTTTCCCATTCAAAGCTGGCAACATAATCTGGTGTTTCCTGAATAAACTTTTCTAACTCAATTTCAAGATCGGTGATATTTTTATCTGGTGATAAAACTATAATTCTATCGCTAATTGAAGCTTTATTGCTAATTGCTAAACCATCCTTCATTAAGGGAGGTAATTTTTGAGGAATTGCTGAAGAATGATATTGCAGAACAGAGGTGTTATTTGCAGGAATTGTTGCCAGAGCAACCTTGTTCAATTGCAACTCTCTAAGTATTTTGTACAATTCATGAACCGCTTTCATTTGAGTGTTTTTATCAATATATAAGCGGGAAGACACATAGGGCCTATCAAGAACATTAAATAAAGAAATCCTTTTTTGAATAGTCTCTTTTATAGTTTCAAAATTACACTGTTTATTCTCAACAAAATATTTATCAGAATACACATAAATGTTGTAGGTAAGACCTGGTTGATCCAGAATTTTGGACTCATCCATCTGTGGCAACTCAATATCAATAAATTCTTTCGGAATTAATGCCTCATATGAATTAGTATAATTTGTTTTTGAATACATAGAATATTTAGTGTCATTCCACCATATTTTCAGTTCTTCACCTACAAATTGATATTTTAACGACAATTCAGTATTACCATAATTCATGATGGTAAATTCATCGTCTTTTATGGTTATACTTAAATCAACAACTTGAACATCATCTGCTTTTTCAAGAATTGAAAGACTAGTGCCATTAAAATTCAATAACTTTCCAAATGTGCCGGGATGTTTGTTTTCCCATATTCCATCAAGATTATACATTTTTTCTGTCCCAAAATTCGTAAAATTGAAAAGTGGAGTATTAATAGTAAGATTAGCAAAAAGAAAGAATACAACCAAGGCTGTGGGTATTATCAATAGTGCTTTAAGTTTCGCGTTGAAACTGGATTTATTTTTTGTCATCATAACAATTCTTTTTTTAATGAATAATAAATTAAAATTATTAACCAACTCTATCGAAGGTATGCCGACCAAATGACTCAAGAGTAACGATTGATAATCAAATAATTCATATCCCAGATTTACAACTTTGCTATCTGCAATATATTCATGTGTTGTTTTAATTGCTTTTTGCAATTGCCATGTCAAAGGATTGAACCACATAAAGACAGTAATGCCATGTGCAATAAACAAGTCGAGCGAATGTCTCTGCCTAATATGAATTTTTTCATGAGCTAGAATTTGCTCAAACTCTTTGAGTAAAGTAGCTTCTTTATTTACAAAAATATATTTAAAGAATGAGAAGGGTGGAATTTGCTCATGAAGAAGAACCATCATTTGTCCATCTTTGAGTGAATGAGGATTGTTCTTTATGGTTCGAAAAAGCCACCTGGTTAAAAGTAGTAAGCGGATACTAAAAAAAGCTACACCTGCAAAATATACTATCAAAATAATTAGAGCAACATTTATAGCCTTTTTCTCGGTACTAGTGTACTGCATCGAATCCATGGAAACTTTAATTTCGTCAGTACTGGAAGTACTATTATTATGGGTAGTATTTCTACCTTGGAGTTCTTCACCTTCATATATCAATGGTTCATACTTAGCATAGTGCTTAGGAGTAAATTCAGGATCAGTCTTGGAAATAAGTTCAGCATAATAACTACGGATTTTACCTATTTCGCTAACCGAGTCATGAATGGGTTCAATTGATGAAATTTTAATCGATACATGTATTGCAGGCAGAATAAGTGAAACAACCATAATACTGATCAGATAAATCCTATTGAAGTTGAAATAGGTTTCCTTTCTGAAGAAAAACACATAAACCAGAAAAAGTATCGACATGCACAAGCAAGCCTCAAACAGATATAAAAGAAATGTTACCATAATTTCAACTATTCAGATTTTTTCTTTTGTTTAATTTCTTCTAACATTTTCATTACTTCATCAACCTCATTAACATCAAGGTTTTTGCTCTCAGAAAAAAAGTTCACTACTTTTTTAAATGAGCCGTTAAAATAATTGCTCACCAAGCTGTTCATTTGATTTTTACTGTATTCATCTTTTGATATCAAGGGGTAGTATTCATATGTGTTGCCATATTGATTAAAGGATACAATATCTTTTTTAACCAATACTCTAACAATTGTAGAAACCGTATTGTAAGGCGGTTTCGGATCAGGAAATTCATCTTGTATGTTTTTAATGAATCCCTTTTTTATATCCCATAATATTTGCATTATTCGTTCTTCAGCTTTTGTTAATGTCATCATAACAATTGAGTTTATTTTAATCGGCAATACAAACATACAACTTATAATTAAGTTATACAACTTAAATGTAAGTTAATCAACGTAGTAATGAGTTGCGATTATGTATAGCGCAGAATAACAATTATATAGGTATCGAAATAATAATTAAAAAATCGTCTATTTTAAATAAACGATTGGATTTTGAACCCTAAAGTCTGTGTGTTTTTTAATTCTGATTAAAACATCTATCGCATAAGGCTTACTGAAAAATCTATTTTTACTAAGGCATGGAATAATAAACTAGACCTTATAATTATTCATTTTTGAAATCTGAACTAATGAGTTTCATGTATCAACCTTAATTGCTTTTCAAATTGAAGTTAAATTTTTTGTTTTTCCTGTATTATTGTTAAAAAATCTAAAAGGCCAATTACTTCCACTTCTCTAGGTAAGGGGTAGCTTTCTTTATTTGCATTAACTACCCATTTTTGTGTTGCTCCAATATCACTACAAGCTTCATAGAATCCCCGTTTTAATTTAGGTGCAGATGATCGTTTTATTTCGATAGCCCAAATTTCATTATCGGGCGTATGTAATACTAAATCAATTTCTGTCTGGGTTGCTGTTCTATAATAATTGTATTCCCATCTATCATCTAGCTGGTTAATAATATTCTCAATCACAAATCCTTCCCAACTGGCTCCTATTATTGGGTGTGAAAATAATGCTTCAATATTAGATATTTGAAGTAAGCTGTGTAAAATACCGGAATCGCGAATATATATTTTTGGAGATTTTACCAGTCTTTTTTTGATGTTTCCCGACCAGGGTTCCAACTGTCTGACCATATAAAAGTCAGTAAGTATATCTAGGTAATTTCTAATTGTTGTATGACTTGTTTCTAAACTTCTGCCAAATTTGCTTAAATTGATTTGGTTTCCATGGTAATGAGCTAGCATTTTCCAGAATCGTTTAAGTTGTGTTGCTGCCACACCAACTCCCATTGCTGGTATATCACGTTCAATGTATGATGTGAAAAAATCATTTCTCCATTGCCAACTATCCTGCTCGTTTACCGCTAAATAACTATCAGGGAAACCTCCTCTAAGCCATAATTTTTCTAAATTAAATGTATCTTTTTCATCTTCATATAATTCAGTTAGTGATAAAGGGTTTAACTCAAGGTATCTGATTCTTCCAGCTAATGATTCAGATGAGTTTTGGAGTAAATCATTAGAAGCAGACCCCAAAAGCAAAAAATGACCTGCCCGTTCACCGTTTCTTTTTCGCTCATCTACAATTCCACGTAGTATTCTAAATAAATCAGGTTTACATTGGACCTCATCAATAATCAATAAATGTTCTGAAAACCTTTTCAAATAGGCTTCTGAATCAGTTAATTTATTAAAATCTGTATCAGATTCCAAATCAATGTAGGTTACAGGTTTTTTTAATTGTTTTGATACTTCAAGAGCCAGTGTAGTTTTTCCAACTTGCCTGGATCCAATCAATGCTACTACTGGCATTGTTTGTAATGCTTTTGCTAAATGCTGAAACCTTTCTCTCTTTATCATTAAATAAAATTTTATTGGCAAAGATATTAAAAAAACATTGCAAATTGAAAACCTGCCTTTCAATTTGCAAGGTTAATAGTTCGCATTTACCAATCTGCCTCCATGAAATACGTGATTAGACCTTATTTTAGAACCGCTGATTTTGTCTTTATTAAGTAAATATTCATTGTATAATTTGGTAGGTCATTTGGAAAAATGTGTCCGACTAAATGACATATTTGGGCAGGCTTTTTCGAGAACAAAGTAAAGAAAACTGAACCTTTTCGATCAATCAACTTAGATATTAAACAATACTAATTTATGTGAAAATCATAGCATTGACCTTTCACTCCTTAAGAAATTAGTTGTCATTATATTTCTTTTGTTTGGATCAAACCCCAACCTGCCGCAAGACTGCATCTTGTGGCCATACAATAACGTGAAACAACCCACAAGTCACAGACTTGCGGGAGTTTTGGTTGTTTTTAGTTTCTTAAATTATTTTTTCTGACTGTCGAAAAGCATTTGCCATTAATTCCTGCTCTTGTCTTGGAATATTATAGTTTTTTGCCAAGCGTCTCCAATTTTTTACACTTTGTTGAATATCTTGAATGATTTCAATAGCTTTATTTTGATTTATTCTGAAATACTCAATGACCTCAAGAGCTAGATCTAAATCAAGAGAGTTGTCATTTTCGGAAATGTTCAATGATAAACCTGTACCGGTAGAAACTGGGTTAATATCATAGGCCGGTGATAATATCCATCCCTTTTCGGTCAGAATAAACCCATGATTCCGTAAATGGTCATCAACATTTGAGACACAAATACTGAAAACAATACGTCTCCATAATTCTTCAAGATCTTTATTTACTCTTGCGCCATTTGACTGTATAAATTCTACAAGTTCCAAATAGCTAGCTCCAGTAGCATAATTATCACCATCAACATGATTTAATAGAGTCATGGCAGAAGAAAAATGTAGCCTTTCACCACTTGCTGTTCTGTCAAATCTTTTTGTCAGGTAGGTGTGATGATGACCAGAATAAATATTAGCTATAGAGTTAGCTATATTTATTCCGGTTTCTTTTGCCATTTCATTAGTTACTTTTTCCCATGCACCCATATTTGAAGAGTCGTGTTTACTAGGGAATTTGGCTATCCAAAGTTGTTTGTTTTCATCAATTATACTCGCTTTTGGACGTGCTCCACCTAAAGATGATCCAGGAGCTACCAACATATTTAACCATTTCGTATATTCTGGGTCATCTACAACATTTTCTTCTTCCAGTTTTAGACTAATTTGCTCTAATGCCCTGATTTTTGCCCATGGGGGGCTTGCAAATTTTTCATTATCGTCTAAAAATGGTCCATTCAGATCAGTTTTAAAACGTAATGCTCCCATTCTATGACCATCATATAATCCCAATAAATAATCACTTTCGAACAGATGTTTTTGATTCCTATTTTCTAAACGGGCTAATGCAGCTTCTCTTCTTTGCATCAATAATCTTCCCCAACGGTCAGGAGACGAATCAAGAAAAATGGAGAAATTGTTTTTATGTTCATCATTTAAATATTGTGGTCCTGAAAAAAACTGTAGATCAGGGTCTAGTAACTGTGAGCTTTGAGTTGTTAACCACTCATTATCATATTCAAATGAAAATACCTGGGAACCTCTTATATTTTCTGCATACAGAAGGCCCATTAATAGTGGCCCATTCAATCCGTGCCAATCAGCATACACATATATGGTATCTCTATTGTTCATGACTTTGTTTTTGGAGCCCTTCTTTTAGTAATAATTTTTGCATCCTGTAGTTTTCTTCCTAATTCATCATCTCTGGCAACCACTAGAAAATCTTTTTCCAAACCAAGAGCTTTCAATACATTCATGTAGTTACCAATACTAACCCCTTCATCACCTTTTTCAATCTTTATTAGCGTACTTCTACTAATACCAGCTCTTTCAGCCAACTGTTCACTACTAAGCTTTCGCCTTAACCTAGCCAGTTTTATATTTTCCCCAAATTCATTCAGAATTTGTTTTATTTTAGGAAGTAGTATTGGACTTTTGTTTGCCATAATGTTTAATTATACATGCAAAAATAGTTTAAAACGTTTTAATAAACAAACATTATAAGTAATTGTAGGCCGCAGAAACGAGTTTTGGAAAATCAGGGAAATAAATTTTAATAGACAACAGACTTAATGAAATTGTCATTTGTTTTATGCATGCTATAGCTTTCATTTATTTGACAAAACGGCCTGTTTTCTTGTTGCCCATTTGTTGCCCAAACGCTGTAAGTGTTAAGATAATCAATCAACTAGCGCATTTTGTATTGGAAAACGATCTTTGTAGAGATCAAAAAAAGGCAGATAATGGTCTTTGTATAAGTCAAAAAAGATGTGTATTTAAAATGCAAAAGCAATCCAATATAATAGATAAGTCGTTTATTTGGATGACGAGTTAATAATTCCTCACTTTTACTATCATAATGAATTTGGGTTTTCTCGTCAATTAGCCTACCTTTATACAGTTCAAAAAAAATATTTTTAGTAAAGAGTATTAATGTTAACGGTTTACTTCTGAATTGCTTTCCTTAATTAACCAATTGCAAGGTTTTCTTTATTAAAATAGAAAAATTACCGCTATGATAAAGAAAACTGATTCAGAGCAGGCGAATCCAAAACGCTCCGTAACATCCATCAAGAGTACAATTGGTTTTCCTATTGTAGGCATTGGTGCTTCTGCAGGTGGTCTCGAGGCATTGGAACTTTTTTTCAATAATGTCCCAGAAAATTGCGGGATGGCATTTGTTGTCATTCAGCATCTCGACCCAAAGCATGTTGGCATGATGCCCGAGTTGTTACAGCGCATGACTTCACTGATTGTAACGCAAGCTAAAGATAGGGGTGTCGTACAACAAAACTGTGTTTACGTAATCCCTCCTAACAAAAGCATATCCATTTTAAATGGGGCACTCCATTTATTTAGTCCGGTTGAATCGCATGGGCTACGCTTACCGATTGACATTTTTTTCCGATCTCTGGCCATCGACAGGCAAGAAAAAAGTATTGGAATTATATTGTCAGGAATGGGGTCCGATGGAAGCCTTGGGGTTAAAGCCATCAAAGAAAAAAATGGTTTAATCCTGATTCAGGATACTGCTAGTGCCAAATATGATGGGATGCCACGCAGTGCTTCTGAGGCGGTAAATGCTGATATTATTGCAAGCCCTGAGGAATTGCCTGGCAAATTAATCGCATATTTGAAAACTGGGCTACAACAAAAACCAGAAAGTGTTATAGAAAACAATAACAAAAGTGATATTGAAAAAATTGTCATTCTGCTGAGGGAACAAACAGGTCACGATTTTTCTATGTATAAAAACAACACCTTGTTCCGAAGGATAGAAAGGCGTAAAGATGTTCATCAAATTGAAAAAATAAACAATTACGTTCGATTTTTACAAGAAAATCCTGTAGAGATTGAAATCCTTTTTAAAGAGTTATTGATTGGTGTTACCAGTTTTTTCAGAGATGTAAATGTATGGGATATTCTAGGAAATGATGTTTTGCCAAACTTAATTCAAAAATCTAATAATGGGCATATTCTTCGTGCCTGGGTGCCTGCCTGTTCAACAGGAGAAGAAGCCTACTCCTTGGCAATGCTGTTTGCTGAAGCCATGGGGAAGTTTAAAAAGCTAAAGAATATAAGCTTACAAGTATTTGCGACCGATTTAGACATTGATGCTATTGAAAAAGCAAGAAAAGGTGTTTTTTCCAATAATATCATATCCGATGTATCTGCTGAAAGACTAGAAAAATATTTTATTGCTGATGGTGAAACCTATAGGCTAAAATCCTTTATTCGTGAAATGGTGGTATTTGCCCCACAAGATGTGATAAAAGATCCGCCATTTACCAAGCTTGATATATTGTCTTGCAGAAATATGCTTATTTATATGGAATCTGAGCTGCAAAACAAACTTATTTCGTTGTTTAATTACTGCCTCAATTCAAATGGAATTTTGATACTGGGAACTTCAGAAAGCCTTGGCAAGCAAAGTAATTTATTCACAGACATCAATCCCAAATTGAAAATATTTCAGCACAAGAAATCATTGGTTTTACATGACATTATTGATTTCCCAAGTTCATTTTATAATACTAAACAAGAATCAGCTACAATGAAAAAAAGTCCTAAAATAGTTGAGAATATTCAAACCATTACCGATCAAATATTGCTTCAGCAATTTGCACCAGCCAGTGTTTTGGTAAACGACAAAGGCGATATTGTGTATATTACAGGTCGTACCGGAAAATATCTTGAACCGGTTGCTGGTAAGGCAAACTGGAATATTTATGCCATGGCTCGTGAAGGATTGAGAGATGTTTTGCCCGGAACTTTTCGAAAGGCAATGCAAAACTTTAGTAAAGTCAAAATTTCAAATATAAAGGTAGGGATTAATGGAGGCACCCAATATATTGATCTTATTGTTCAGCGCTTAGAAAAACCAGAAGCTCTCCATAATATGATTATCTTCATTTTTAAAGATGTTGATGAAATTATTAAGCCTGATGATATAGGTTCAAAAACAACAAAACAGATTTCAACATCACATCAAAAAGAGATCGAAATGGATCTGAAAAGATGTAATGAAGACTTACAATCGTTGCGTGAAGAAATGCAAACATCACAGGAAGAGCTGAAATCAACTAATGAAGAATTGCAATCCACCAATGAAGAGTTGCAATCGACCAATGAGGAACTGACTACTTCAAAAGAAGAAATGCAAAGCCTGAACGAAGAGCTTCAATCGGTAAATGCTGAACTTCAGAGCAAAGTAAATGATTACTTACGTGCAAATGACGATATGAAGAATTTGCTCAACAGTACCGAAATTGCTACCCTCTTTCTCGATAAAGAATTGAATATTCGTAGATATACCGAACAGACAACCAACATATTTAAATTACGAGAAGAAGATATAGGCAGGCCATTTACTGATCTTGTAAATCATCTTCATTATCCTGAAATTGAAACTCATGCCAGGCAGGTTTTAAAAACACTCACATTTATTGAATCCTCTTTGTCAACAAATGATGACAGGTGGTTTAGTATCCGAATTATGCCTTATAGGACAATGGAAGATCGCATTGATGGATTAGTTATTACATTTACAGATATAAGTATTGCTAAAAAATTAGAACTAGAATTGATAAAAGCGAATGAAAAACTTAAGGAAATAAAGAAAAGCTAAACGTATTGCAACATATTTGTCTCAGCAGAGTCTCTCGCAGAGGAGGACTCTGATGTCAGCCACGCTGATGTTACGCATTACAAGCAAAACATCAGTGTCCCTTGCAGGAGACACGGATGAGACAGAACTGGAATTGATAAAAGCAAATGAAAAACTAATTGAAATTAAGAAAAGCTAATTCGTATTACATACTAATTGATGAAAAAAGAGAAATTTCCCAATGAAAACATCAAATAAAGAAGAAGCTAGAAACCTTCGTAAAAGAGCTGAAGAGATTTTTAAAAATAAAACAAAATCGAATGTTCCTCTTTCTGAATTCGATACTATGAAGCTTATTCATGAGCTGGAAGTACATCAAATTGAATTGGATATGCAAAACGAGGAGCTGCTTAATGCAAAAATCGAAGCCATTGAAGCCAAAGAAAAGTATGTTGAATTATATGATTTTGCACCTAGTGGCCATTTTTCTTTGTCAACAGAAGGTCAAATTTTAGAGTGCAATCATGCAGGAGCAAAACTGTTCGGAAAAAATCGATCTGAATTAATTAATAGAAAATTTGTCTTATTTGTCTCAAATAGTTCAAAAATTGTTTTTAAAGATTTTCTTGAAATTGTTTGTCAAAGTAAAACAAAAGAAGAAAGCGAAGTAAGACTTATGTCGGATAAAAATGAGACATGTGTTGTTCTACTTAGTGGCCTTTTTGTTGAAAAAAGTAATACCGCCTATTAACTGCTGTTGATTTAAGTTCACAAAAACAAGCCATGGAAGATTTGAAATCTTCAAAGCTTTTTGTTGAAGAAATTATCAATGCCATCCCGGTAAGAGTATTCTGGAAAGATAAAGATCTAGTTTATTTAGGCTGTAATACAGCTTTTGCAAATGATGCAGGATTATCAGACCCTGAAGACATTATTGGTAAAGATGATTTTCAAATGGTATGGAAACAACAGGCAGAACAGTATAAGAATGATGACCTGCAAGTAATTAATAGTGGCTTATCTAAAAAGAATATTGAAGAAACGCAGGACACCCCTGAAGGAAATACCCTCACACTTTTAACAAATAAAATACCTTTATTCGATTTAGAGAAAAATGTTTGTGGGGTAATTGGATCCTATGTTGACATTACCCATTTGAAACAAGTGGAAGATGACCTAAACAATCACCGCTTAAATCTGGAAGAAATTGTTGCTGAAAGAACCAAAGACTTAAATGAAAAAAACAAAGAATTAGATCGTTATAATCAATTATTTGAAGGAAGGGAATTCCGAATTAAGGAACTTAGGGATATAATTAAAGAACTAGAAAGAAGGCTTGAAAACATATAGCTGTTTTGTAATTGGCTAATAACTGGCTTAGTAAAATTCTTCATTTTTTTACTAAGTCATATTTTTTGGGAGTGTAAATCAAACTCTGTCTGGTTATAATTTCCTTTAATTTCAAATTTATAATAATATTCATAATGCTGTTGTAATGTTGGTAACTTTTAGCTTTAGCGTTTAAAAAGTTATCAATATTTCAATGGCTT
>JABINZ010000107.1 GCA_018698135.1 Bacteroidota bacterium | reverse complement strand
GGTTTACCATATCTGGCTTTAACTTGAACCACAGGTCCATTTGGAATGAAATAACCTGCAATTTTTACTACATCATTCAATGAACCTCCTCCATTATCACGCAAATCGAAAATTAGTCCATCAATATTCTCTTTCTTTAATTTGACAATTTCATCATAAATATCTTCTGCGCAACCAGCACCACCTGTTTTGGTAAAGTCTGTATAAAACTGCGGTAATTTAATATATCCTACGGTCGATTTTGCTTTCTCATTTTTAATGATGGCTGACTTGGCAAGAGTTTCTTCAAGAATAACAATGTCTCTTATTATAGGTACTACTTTTACACTTCCGTCCCTCTTTTTAACAGTTAGCCTAACCTCGGTGCCTTTTTTCCCTCGAATTAATTGAACAGCTTCATCTAAACGCATACCAACTATATCAATGGGTTCTGCTTCAGCTTGAGCCACCATTAAAATAATATCTCCAGCTTTCAATTCTCCTTGCTTCCATGAAGCACTGCCTGGTACTATACGAGTCACTTTTATATAATCGTCACTTTGCTGAAGTGTTGCTCCAATTCCCTCAAGTCTGCCAGACATACGAATGTCAAAATCTTCTTTTTGTTTTGGGGCATAATACTCTGTATGCGGGTCAAGGGCATTAACAAGTGTATTGATAAACAAACCTAAACGATCATCCTCATTCATTTTATCCAATCGCTTAAAATAGTCATCCAAATTCTTCTTTACCTTTTCTCTTGCTTTTATCTCCATTTCTTCAAATGATTTTTCGACAAAAGCTGAATCATTTTTTATTTTCCTTTCTTCTTGATTCTTAATCATATCATTCAATCGTATTAGCGTTTGATATTTGGTAAATAAGCGCCAATACTCCTGAAGTTCTTGCTCATTATTAGCATAGGAAATTTTTTCACTATCTGTTTCAATAAACTCTTTTAAAGTAAAATCAAAAGGTTTTTCCAAGGCTTTCTCATAATAGTCCTTTGCATGCACAATTTGACTCAATAACATTTCAGTAGCCAAGTCATAAAACTCAAAACTAGATTTTCTAACCTGATCATCTATTTCAAATTGATAGACTTTCAATTTGTCCATATTTTCTTGTGTAAGAAATCGCTTACCATTATCAATTCGCTCAACAAATAATGAATATACTTTCTCTGAATATTCATCATTCAAATCAGGAATAGTAAAATGTGCAGATTTTACTAATTCAAAAAGTATCTGAACAAGCCTGTCTCGTTGTTCACTTAAACTAGGAGGTGCAAATGAAGTATGCAGAAAAAATGGCACTAATACCAAAAGAATAGTTATTCTTCTAAATCGCAACATGATGTTAATTTTGTTTTTCAAGAACACAAAATCCAAGCCAGCTGTCAAATAAGGATTATTAACACATTAAATACAACTGATCTTGAAATGATAATGCAGAATTTAATAATTATTTTTCGATGGGAAAGTTACAATTATATGAATAAGTATACTAAAGATTATATCTAAATCTAACTAATTCAAATAAACATCAAATTATTACGTTACATAATAATTAGTTTTCGGGGATAAAAATTTGGACTCGCTATTGATATTTTTGTACATTTGAAATATGTAATTCGCAGTATGGTAGAATTTCGATTTACTTCTTAATTAGATTCTTAATGAAAAAATTATTTATTCTAGGCTTAATTGTTCTTTCCTTTTCAGCATCCGCTCAGGATCCGGAATTTACACAGTTTTATGCCAATCCATTATATTTGAATCCAGCATTTGCAGGAACAGCAAAAGGTGCTCGATTTAGTATGAATTATAGAAATCAATGGGCAAGTTTAAACACCCCGTTTGTTACATATGCTGTTTCTTATGATCAGCATTTTGATGCATTAGGTGGAGGTATTGGTGCTCAAGTACTGTACGATGTTGCTGGAGATGGACGATTATCAACATCCATGGCAAGTTTAGCTTATTCTTATCATTTGAATCTTACTCCTAAATTTACAGTAAAAGCATCTCTTCAAACAGCGGTTCAAGGTAAACGTATCGATTTTTCAGAGCTTGTTTTTCCGGATATGATTCATCCCCGTCAAGGTGTAATTTATGAAACGATTGAAAATTTGCCTGCTCCCGGAGATTATGCAATGGATCCATTTCTTGATTTTTCAGCTGGTGTATTAGCTTTTTCGAAAAAGTTTTATGCAGGATTTGTTGTTAATCATATTAATGAACCAAAACAAACTTTCCTGGAAGATAATAGTAGCATTTTACCCATGAAGTTTACAACCCATGTTGGAATGCAAATTCCGCTTGATCAATCACGGCATCCTACACGTTTCTTCTCTCCAAACTTACTGATTCAAAAACAAGCTAATTTCTTACAAATCAATCTTGGAGCTTATTACATAAAAGACTATTTCCTTGCAGGTATCTGGTGGCGACAAACTTCTGTCAATACAGATGCGGCTATGATTCTTGTTGGAATGAAACGTGATCCGTTTAAAATTGGTTATAGCTACGATATCACATTTTCAGATGTACGATTTGGAGGGCAAGGAAGTCATGAATTATCTATTATTGTAGAAATCCCTACTAAATCACCAGCACAAACCACTAAATGGAGAAAACTCACATGTCCTGATTTTTAAAATCAAATATGTATAAATTTTTTATTCTCTCTTTTCTGTTTTTTATTATTTCCAGTCATTCGTATGCTCAAAAGCAGAAGGACTGGCGAAAAATGGATAAATTTCCAGATTCTACTGTAGATGAAGATTCTCCTGATTTAGTAGTAAACTCAACTTATAATTTCACAAAGAATCCAGCATTGGCAGGATTTGAAAAACGAAATAACATTTCCATTGGATTTAACAATTTAAGTCCTAATTGGTCAAGAGCCTATAGTGGTTATGACAATGATAGTTTGAGATTATTCTACTATGATATGCGATTTGCATTTGATCGTGCATTTTTAAAAAAACGAAATTTAGGTGTCGGTTTATATTCAAACCTTCAACAAATTGGAATCAATAAATCTTCAGAACTAAACTTATCTCTGTCTTATCTTCTCAAGGATTTTGGTAATACCAACTTAAGAATTGGCCTAAGTGGATCTTTGTTTCAAAAATCACTAGGAGATGTAAACTATACTTGGTCTGACATGATTGAACCACGTGCAGGATTCGTTAATGCAAGCATGGAGCCTTGGCATTCTATTGGAGCTTATAAAGTTCATAGTTTTTATACAATTAACACAGGTTTGTTCTTGAATAGAAAAGATTTAAACATTGGTTTATCATTTTTCTCCATCAACAAACCAATTATAGGTACATATGATGATTACCTATTTATCTATAAAAAGAGGAACGTAAGCTTATATACCAATTATAGTTTCATCTTTTTTAAGAAAATCAAACTATCTCCAGTAATTGATATGTCACTAAACAGTGATAATTATTTATTAAAAACCTATTTACTTATAAGTTACTTTGATAAAATAATGCTAGGGTATACTTTCAACACGTATAATTCAACACTCTTTGAAAATGGTATTACTGGGGGGTTAAATATGACAAACCATATCCAGTTAACAGCCTCATATTCAAAAGCTGGAATTAAAACAAAATATCAATTAGGCCTATTAATTCAATTTGGAAAAACAAAAAAAGATTTGACAAAATGGAGAAACTTCTAATTTATATTTCAATCACCCTATTTTGTTTTCTTTTTAGCAATTGTGAAGTAAGAGAAATTGCAAAACCTTTAAAAACATATAAGATTAAGGATGGTTTAATTGTTAATTTAGGAGAAAATTATATAATTGATGCAACTGATTCTGAAGCTTCAGGATATTATTGGGATGATGAGAATGCTCCATTTGGGAAAAACATAACAACTATTTCAGAATATAAATTTCGAGATACTGGAAACTTCAGAGTTGTCGTTTATTTTGCAAATGACTCATCTATATATAATATAAAGTGCAATCCCGAAATTCTTATATACATCCCTACCATATTCAGCACCAATACAATAGGCCCCGAAGAGAACGATGTTTTCAGAATAGAGGCTGATGGATTTGAAGATTTTCAACTTATGATATATGATTTAGACAATACACTAATGTATTATAGCAGTGACTATCCAACTCATGGTTGGGATGGTAATACACTTAAGAACAATCCTGCACCACAAGGGAAGTACATGTATTACGTTACATTAACCAATCTGGGAAGTGGTGAACATAATTATTCCGGATTGGTTTCTTTAATTAGATAATCTCTTCTAATATTTCATTATTCTTTTCTGCCAATTTTCGATTAAATTTGTCATAATAACGGATGTCCACCTATTGGCATTGGCTTTGCTAAATCAGAAGCATTCTTAATTAAAAATCTCTCAAAAAAAATAAGCATTTATGTTTAAAGAATTTGATCCCATCAAAAATAAAATCTTCAGGATCATTGATAATAATGGGAAAGTCATTAATGAAAAATGGAATCCAAAAATTGATGATCAGGAAGTAATTAAAGCGTATAAGCAAATGCTTTACGTGAGAACAGCTGATCAAATGGCTGTTTCTTTTCAGCGTCAGGGACGTATGTTTACTTACCCACCAAATTATGGTCAAGAGGCAATTTCTCAAGCCCTTTCAATGGTTTGGAGGAAAGACGATTGGATGGCTCCTGCATTTCGTGAATTGGGTGCCTGGTTAGCCAAGGGTGCAACCATGACAGAAGTATTCCTTTATTATATGGGTTACGAAGATGGAACCGTGTTTAAGAATGCTGAAAACATTCTTCCGATTGCTGTTCCTATAGCATCGCAGTTGGTACATGCTGCTGGTTTGGGCTATGCAGTTAAGTATAAAAAAGAAGACAAAGTTGTTTATGGTGTAATCGGTGATGGTGGAACTTCTCACGGAGATTTTCATGAAGCATTGAACTTCGCTGCTGTATGGGAAGCACCAGTTGTATTTATTATTCAGAATAATCAATACGCTATTTCAGTACCTCTCAAAAATCAAACGAAATCAATCAATCTGGCAGTAAAAGGGGTAGCATATAATATTCCTAGCCTCTATGTTGATGGCAACGATTTATTTGCCATGTATGCAGCATTGAAATTTGCTACAGATCACGCTCGATCGGGAAAAGGGCCCGTATTAATTGAAGCTCTTACATATAGAAAAGGAGCACATACTACTTCTGATGACCCTACGAAATACCGAACAAAAGAGGAAGAAGAATTATGGTTTAAAACGGATCCATTAGATCGGGTAAAATCCTATTTAATAAAGAATAAATTGGCTGGTGATATCGATGAAGAAAAACTTATTGAACAATATAAACAGGAAGTTGACCGACAATTTACAGAAGCAGAAAACTATCCGAAATATAAACTCGAAGATGCTTTCAAATATATGTATGCTGATATGCCTGATGATCTAAAAAATCAAATGGTTGAACATGAGAATTTCTTAAAGTGGAAGGAGGCAAGAAAATGAAAGTAATGAATATGGTTCAAGCTGTTAACGATGCTATCGATATCAAAATGGCTGAGGACAAAGACATTATCGTTTTTGGAGAAGACGTTGGAGTTGAAGGAGGTGTTTTCCGAGTTACTGAAAACTTACAAAAAAAACATGGAGCCGATCGTTGCTTTGATACACCTTTAGCAGAATCCGGAATTATTGGAACAGCTGTAGGAATGTGTGTAGCAGGATTACGCCCTGTTGTGG
>JABINZ010000106.1 GCA_018698135.1 Bacteroidota bacterium | reverse complement strand
CAAGCTGAATCCCAAAAAATACTAGAGGAAATAGAGACTGGTTTTTGGAAGCATCACAAACGAATAAAGCAATCCTTCAAAACCATAAATTGCCTTAATACGCTTATTTTAGATGAATCCCTATATGATATTGAATAAGATACAAATTACTTACTCGACCAAGCCTGCTCAAAATACAGTTTGTTTTTCTTAAAATAGGAGGTAGAGCTTTTCCAATCATATCGGTATGAAGCATTTCTAATTCCTTCATATTCTGTAATTGAGCTCCACAGATATTTTTGGTCAGCTTTAAAGTATGTAAAAATATACTCTTCTACAAAAGGGGTCGCATTTTCATCTGCCCATAATCCTGAGTTATACACCACTTTTACTGAGAATTCACCTTCAGTTATAGCAAACATAACAGCCATCGCTTTTTCCTTTATCAGTGACTGGTTGTGAGTTTGAAGCTTGTAGTTTCTATTTTTCGATCCAGTATAAACAGCAATAATTGGCTTTGTGGCTCCCCCTTCTGTAAACTCATACTCATCGATAGAAAGATAGACAAGTGCATCTTCCAGCCCATCACTATTCACATTCCCAAAACACGCATGTTTGATATGATGTTTGGGAAAATCATCCTTTACACTTTGTCGTAACCTGGAATATTTTGAAGTCATTTCCAAAAAGGTATCTCCATCAAATTTCAAGATTTTATACTTGACATTGAAGGGTAAATAACTGTATGGTGGGTCACAACTACTTTCTTGGGGAAAATCAATACTTTCGCCATTTTCATTGATGGATATCACCCTGTTTTTCCTGCCTCCAAATTCGTTGGGAAAGATGAGTGCATATTGTTGACTATAACCAGCATCGCCTATGCCATAATCGAAACCTGCATACTTTAATGTAGTACCATCCCAATAATACAATTCTTCTCCACTTGCTTTACCACAGGCCTCTCCTACTATTTCAACAGCCAAAAACTGATAGGCAGTATCTAATCCCATGCAACCTTTTTCGTAGAGATAGTGCGCATCATAGGATGCCCTTTTTTTCTGTTCATAAATCAACTTATTGTTTTGATACACATAGATGCCATTGCTGGTGTGTAAAAAAGCAATTCCCTTAAACTTATTGCTTTTAATATATCGTTTGCTGATTGAAACCAGCGTATTAAAAACATAACCTGTGTCGTTTCCTACTAAAAGCTGATGCCAATTTCCTCGTTTTTCCTTATCATAGGTATGATGCGCTCTTATGACTTTTACCTTAGCGTGTACCGACAGAATTTTAATCACATCTGCATCAATATGTGGCTGTTTGCGTAGGTTTACATTATTTTTTGCAATCAGGCTGTATTCAAAATCGATATACTTTCCAGTGAGGTATGAATCGTCAGTCAGTGTAATATTGGATTTTGTTATCGTTTTAAAATCCCATTCAAACAACTCATAACTTTGATCGAAATATTTAACAGCAATTATTTCTTTACCCTTGCTGTTAAAGGTTTTTCCTAATGATAAAACTAGCTGAACACCCTTTTTTTCCTTCCTTGAAAAAGAGCTTTCATAGGTCAGAACATCTTTATGTAATACTTTTATGCCTAAAACATTGTCAGTTGAAAATCCTACCAGAAATAGATCATCCACATTCAGCATACTTTTAAAACGGGATGTACAAAACACTCCTCCCCAAACAAAAGCCAGCGTATCATTATATACAATTGGTCTCCAATAATCAATACGTCCATTAATGGTGTCTTTGTATGCTTTTTGTCCGTCACACCTTTCTAAAGTCTGATTACATTGTAGGGTTCCAATAATTGCCCCATTTAAGCTTGGTTTTGCCCTTACGTTAGCCTTGTTTTCAAAAATTGTATTGTAGCCATAATTGGGAATATAGCTTTGAGCATTTGCTTGGATTGCCAGCATTAGCAAAAAAAAGATAAAATGCACATATCGTATTGAAAGGTTTGTTTTCATTTCTTATATAGCGGGTAAACGGTATTTGCCTTCATTTATTTGAAGAAATAAAAATAATAACATCTACTTTAACAACAATTCTGTTGACTCTTAGATGTTTCCTTCCAAATTACAATTCTAAAAAAAGACTATTTGAATCGGCAAATTCTATTGAGTAATAATCCTAACATTTCTCACAAAGTTTTTACTTTGAATTGTAAGTGTGTAAATACCTTTAGGATATGCGGAAATATCAATAGCCTTTGATACCTTATTTTGTTTGATATCAAGCTCTTCTTCAAATACAGTTTTGCCGTTTATATCAAAAACAAATAGGCTGACCTTACTATTATCGCTACTTCCCTGCAAACTCAACACAAACTTGCCTTGATTTGGGTTAGGATATAATTGCATTGAAAAAGATTCACCTTTATCGATTCCAATATCATGTATAATGTTGATTGTAATTGTATCGTATCCAACACAACCTTTATCATCTAGTATCCGAATCCAAAAATCATGTTTGCCTAAACCATAAGATGTATCAATTTCTATAAATTCATCAGTTGAAGTTGTTGACCACAAATAATCAGTATATCCTGTTTTTGCATTCAATACAAAATTCTGAATGCGAATACTTTGAATAGTGATAGCTGTATCATTTCCAAGCTCAGCTTGTGGCAATTCACGAACAGTCAGATATAGCGAGTCATAATCGGAACAAGCTTTGTCGGATGTAACTTTCACCCAATAATGACCTTCCTTTTCAGCATTAAATGAAGGCTGTGTTGTATTATCTTGCCATAAATAAGTGGCATTTAAAGTTGTTGCATCCAATATTACTACATCTCCACTACAAATTGCTGTATCATTTCCAAGGTTGAACACAGGTAGTGGATCAATCGAAAGGTTTACTGAATCATAATTGATACAACCACTCTGATCGGTTACCTTAACCCAATATAAACCAGCAGTTGTAGCAATAAAATCAGCTGATGTTGTGTTATCTTGCCACAAGTAGGTTGATGCTGTATTTGTCACATCTAAAAACAAACTTTCACCAATACATATGGCCGTATCATTCCCAAGATTTACAAGCGGACCAGCCTTTATAGTCAAATACACTGAATCAGTTATTGAACATTGATAATTGTTTGTTACAGTCACCCTGTAAGAACCTTCTTTTGATGCTTTATAAATTCCTTGTGTAGAATTATCTTGCCACACATATGTGCAATATATAGTGGCTACATCCAACACTATTGATTCTCCTTCACATATTGTAGTATCGTTCCCTATTTCAAAAATTGGGACAGAATTAATTGTCACATGAATTGAATCCGTTTTCTTGCAATTGTTTCTGCTTACTTCAACCCAATAATCACCAGTTTTATCAACACTAAAAGTTGATTTTGTTGAATTGTCATGCCATTTATAGTTTGCACCCATTAATGTTGCGTCTAAAATAAGTGGATTGCTCTTACAAAAAGTAGTATCATTACCTAGATTCACCTGGGGTAGTGGAATAATAAATAACTCCATGGAATCGGCATTTATACACCCAAAACTATTGGTTACTTCAACGCTATAAACACCTTTTTTAGTTGCATGGAATGTTGAATTCGTGCTATTATCCTGCCAGCGGTATGTACTTCCCGAAGAAGCAGCATTCAATACCAATTCATCTCCATCACAAATCGATTTATCATTGCCCAGATTAACTCCAGGTAATGAATTAACAGTCAAATTAATTGTATCTCTGGTACTGCATCCGTTTGAATTTGTCAATTCTACCCAATATACGCCTGTTGTTAATGCAGTGAAAGTCGGATATGAACTATTGTCTTGCCAAACATAGCTTACGCCTGCAGTAGTTACATTAAGTATTAAAGAATCACCATTGCAAATTGACGTATCATTTCCCAGATTAAAAACAGGAGATGCAATTACTGAAAGAATGAAAGTATCTGTTGTAGCACAACCTGTAGAATTTGTTACTTCTACCCAATAGGTTCCAGCAGCTGAAGCGTTTAATGTGGCTTGTGTACTATTATTCTGCCATGCATAATTAACAGATGACTGCGTTGCATCTAATAGCACTGATTCACCATCACAGATAGTTGTATCACTCCCCAGATTTACTAGTGGATAATTTTCTACAGAAAGTGTAAGTGAATCAATTAATGAACAACCAAAACTATTGGTTACATTCACCCAATAAGTACCACTATTAAATGTTTTAAAATTTGATTGCGTACTACTATTTTGCCAATAATAAGATGCATTATTTACACTTGCATCCATTACAATTGAATCACCGACACAAATTGAGGTATCTGCACCTATATCAAAAGCCGGAAGTGCATTAAAAGTAGCTATCATAGTATCTGAAACTACACATCCCAAACCAGTGCTTACGTCTACCCAATAGGTTCCAGAAATTGTTGCATTAAAACTAGACTGAGTACTGTTATCCTGCCAGAGATAGCTTGCTCCGGAAAAAGTAGCATCTAAATTCAGTGTGTCGTTCGTACATAATGAGCTATCATTTCCTAAACTAATACTGGCAGGAGCACTAAAAAAGACAATAACAGTGTCACTGACAGAACAACCGTCTGCTCCAGAAATGTTCACCCAGAATGTTGAAGTTCCAGTACCAGCAGTTGTTGTATCTAAAACAAGAATAGTATCGGATGAAGCATCTGACCATAGATAGGTTGCTCCGGAAAAATAACCAGGTTGAAGTGTTAAATTATTTCCATAACAAGTTCCAACTGAGTCCTCTAAACTTGAGTTCAGTTCTGTAATTGTTATTGAGGATGTAAATGTATCATTTGTGGGATTATGATCGGCAAATGATTTCACAAAAGCTTTAATTGTATAATCCTTAGCAGTTGTAAGGTTTGCCTTTGTTGAAAAAACATATAGTACAGAGTCAAGTCCAGCAATTGAGGAAGAGTGTATTTCATCAATAACACTTCCACCATCAATTTGATAACTAACTGGAATATTTGCAATGGCATTTGTATCAAGATTTTTAATCCATGCCGACACAGTTGCAGTAGCATTCAAATAGCTGCAATTTGCGGGACTAACTAAATCTGAAATGGTTAAATCAGCACAAGAAGCATATTCATCAGCACCAATATCAGGATGAGAGGCGTCTCTGTTCTCATCATCTATATCATCTGTGATTTGCGATACAGGTGTGCCCAAACCTTCAAAAGACACATTTGATGGATGAATATGAAAATCAGATGTTGAAACAAACTTAGGATCAATAATCACTGAATTCGCATCCTGAGAAGAATTTGATTGGTATGAGGAAAGGTTTGTATATGTTGTTCCTTTCCACCAGACTTTGAAACCATTGGAATTGTAGAAATTATTATAATCGATATCAGATGATACCTGATTATGCACTCGTAACAATTCTCCACCTGAAACATTGTTTGTGATGTTATTATTGCGAGCTACTGTATTGGGTGTACTGCTTAAAGCATCAAACCAAAGACTTTTAGCACCACTACCAGATGACATAACTATGGTGTTGTTATAGACTCTTAAATAGCTAACATGTTTTGTATATATACCTGTCATATTACTAGTATAAGATCCACTGTATTGAACTATATTGTTTGCTACAAGTATTTCCTGCGACCAGGAAGATCCACCACCACCGGGAGCATTTGCTACCTGTATTACTCTTGTGTGATTTACAGTACTTGCTAGTTCAACTGTATTTTTCAATATCCTTATCGAATGTCCGGTTGGCCACATATTAATAGCTCTTGATGCTCCAGATTCTGATGAATAAATAGAGTTACCAATAATGTCCATATTACTGTTTCCACTGACATTAATTCCAATATTTCCAAAATTGATTACTGTATTTCCATTAATATTATTGAAAGCTGACGATCCAACACTACCTATTAGTCGTATTCCGTCATAGCCCTTTTCAATGGTATTATTTTCAATAGTTACATAGCTTGTATTGGCAGAACCTGAGCCGCTTACGGAGCTATAATTTGCAAAACCACAACAATAATACGTTGATGAATTATTCGGAAGTAAGATGTAACAACCTTTCACAGTAATACTATCTGCACCACTGAGAAACTGAAATCCATAACCATAGTTTCCTTGAACTTCAACTCGGATATTTTCAAAAATCACATGACTGCTTGCTGTAAAACATACAACAGGCCGGTTTGAAGAAGAAGGAGAGTAAAATAGCAAAGTTGAATCACCATGTCCAATAAAAGTAATGGTGTTTGTGGCACTTGCACCTGAAATAACAGGAATCACAATTTGTTCATTAAACATCCCTGTATCAACCAAAAACACAACAGAACTAATAACACCATAAGTTGACAAAGTATCAATGGCTTGTGTAAATGATGAAAAATTGCTTCCACTTCCACTTCCAATGGTATAGTTTCCACTCAATGGGACAGCTTTTACATGGTTTACTGAAATAAGAAAAGAGGCTGTTACAATTAACAGGATTATATATTTTATTTTAGACAGTATCATAAAACGTTTTAGTTGCTGTTTCAGAATTATATTAGATCAGCAACAAATATAATATACGCAAGTATTAATATATCAATGCACTATTTCTCCTTTGAGGATACTGATAAATCAATGTTATTGCGAATGATTGAAAAGTAGTGGAGATTGCTTTTAGAGAATTAATTCATCTCAAAAGCTTTTGAGAAAAAATAGAGGGTGTAAATTAAACTCTGTCCAAAATCGTAAATTTGATTATGGATCAGAACTATTTAGACAATTTAGAAGAAAAAGCGCTAGAACAGTTTAAGAGTGGGAAGTCGCTTTTTGGAAAAGATGGAGCGTTT
>JABINZ010000105.1 GCA_018698135.1 Bacteroidota bacterium | reverse complement strand
TCTTACTAGTGCTCTCCTTCGCTATTCACTAACGTTCATAGCTTCGGACTAGACAAATCGCTTATTCCTGAAAGCAATACCGGAACCTGATTTCAGATATTTCTCAAACTGATAAGCTTTGTATTTATCTGTAAAAGCAATATAGGTAACCAACTTTAACGGACGCTTACTCTTAGTTGATGCAACATAACCCAGATTGTGTTTGTCAATTCTTTCATCCAGTTTTCCAGTGCAGCCAGTGTAGTAAGTTGAATCGGCACATTTAAGAATATAAACATAATGCATAATCTGAAAAGTTTTATAGTTCGAAATAGTGGTGGATTGCATCCACCGAAGCTCGAAGAAGCTTTTGCGATAAAGCATTTTTGAAGTGGGTAGTTCAATTCTTACTAGTGCTCTCCTTCGCTATTCACTAACGTTCATAGCTTCGGAGAGCGAAGGTGGAGCCGGGGAGATTCGAACTCCCGTCCAGAGATAGTGCAATAAATGCTTTCTACATGCTTAGTTTCAGTTGATGTTAACCAAAGCAGGTCTGAAACTAACCGAACTTAGGTCTGAGTCTCTTTAGTTTTCGACCTATAACCAAGACTTTTACAGGCTTATTTCGTTCTTGCGCTCCTTCCTGATCAACCGCCAACGAACAGGGCTGCTGGGAAAGATTAGCATTGTTTAATCCTAGATTAAGCTGCTAAAGAATAATTATATTCGCCAATTAATAATGTGCGATTGCGTTTTACGGGATTCTACCGCATTACCCGGCATGCTTACAGAAACCACTCCTAACCTGTCAATTCCAGTCGGCCCCAGTATGCTATAAGAGAGGCAAAGTTAAGATATTATTAAGCAATATAAGTTTGCAAAAAGGTGCTTAAATTTGTTATCTTGTATTCCATAATTAATTAGTTCAGGTCAATTGAAGAATTTAGTTGCAATAAGTATTTTATTATGCTTGAGTACATTTACTGTTAATGCTCAAGATACTAATCATATTAATGCAAAAATTACAGTTGATAGCTGGGAAAACTCAAAACTCAATGATGCTGAGGTAATATATACTGATTTGATCAATCGTATTTCCAGAACCGAAACCACCGTTTTGGGTTATTGTGAGTTAAAACTTGATTTGAACACCTCATTTCTCATCGAAATTAAACATCCAGATTATTATACAAAATCAATAGAGGTTGAAACAGATGTTCCTCGAAAGCAATTACACAAATCTCATAGCCTCATATTGGAGATATTATTGAAAAAAAACTGTGATGAAGATCCGGCTAAAGCCCAAATTACAGCAGATCCGATCGGTCGAGTTAAGTTTGATAAAGGCCGAAAAGAATTTCAATATGATTTTGATTTTACGTTCCGCATGGAAGCCAGATACGAGGAAGAACGTAAGTTAAGATGCCGGATAGCAGCAGAATTACAGAAAGAAGCAAAAAGGCAGGCCGAAGAACGCTTGAAGGCACTTAAGTTAGCCGAGAAAAATGCGGCTGAAAAAGCCGAGCAAGATAAGCTGGCGGCTGAAAAAGCCCGGATAGACAGCTTGCAGCTTGCAGCTAATTTAAAAGAAGCAGAACGATTGGCCATGGTTGATCAAAAGCGACTGGACAGGCAAGCTGAAGATGAGAAAATAAAACAAGAAAACGAAAAATTCAGGCAAGAACGTGCTGCCCGAGAGGCTGAAGACAGGCGCTTAGCCGAAGAAGTAAAGGAAGCAAAAAAACGTGAACCAAAATTTGATGATACTAAAGAATTGATTTTCATTTATCCCAAAAATAGCTGGCCATCCAAACTTGCAAATTCTATTCAAGAACCCAATACTGAAGTTGGCCCAATAGGAACTTTCACCTATACCATTACAGAAGGCGTTAAGGAGTTTTATATTGAGGATGCCGAAGAGCTTCGTCAGAAATTTCCTGAAGAATTTGACAAAGCATTTCCTAAATGGGATTATATAGTGGAGGTCAACAACAAATATAAAGGGGAGCAATAAGCTTTCCTATAGAATTCTCATTTTCTTGTTTTGCAGATTGAATGCAATGTAATTCTGCATTCTGTGCCTAAGTTGTTTCTTGCTTGAAGCTACGAACAGCGGAGGGATTTGTCAATGAATTTATTCTTCTCCAATAATTTCATTCAATATTTTACACATGTTGTTGTATTTATTTTTTATATCCTCTAACAATGGTATAATATCGCCTTTTGCCAATAACTCATTATACATTAAGGTAAAATACCATGGAAAAAGCAAATAATGATACCAATAATGTCTTTGAAAACGGGCTATGTCTATTTCAGGTATTTCCTCTGCAATTGATATAATTTCTTTCTCTGCTACATTTGATACAATGTATTTTAATAATTCGGATGAGTATTTTGAAATTTCTTGCATGTCTCGTTTAAAAGACCTACTGGATTTGACTTTATCTACTTGAACAATTATATCAATAATCTGTCGTCTGATTAGCTTATATTTTCGTTCTCTATCTGATTGCATCATGCTTCCATGGGTTGTTCGTAGCTTCAAGCTACGAACAGCTGTTTAGGAATTCAACTAGGTCGCAATTTGCGACCTTATAAAACTGCATATATAGACATTAACCTTCTCTGGATTAAGTTTGCAACTTAATCCCCATCAAGTACTAGAAATGGCCCAACTTACAAACTTGAGCCAGTAGATTTATCTCTACCTAATACATCATCACTTTATGTACCTCTACCCTATTACCAACCACCATCTTGACAAAATATACCCCTTTGGCTTCATGTAAGTCAATGCGTAATTTACTTTGTGTAAGCATTGGATTGAACTCATTTTTATAAACAACCCTTCCCTGCATATCCTCAACAATAATATCAACTTTAGTATCATACAACTGATCAAACTCAATAGTAAAGAATGCTCGTGCTGGATTAGGATACAAATTATAACTGATTTGGGTTTCCTCTTCAATACTAACAGGCCAAACAAAAACCCAAACAGAATCTGAATTATCGCATCCAAATGAATCAGTAATTGTTACATACAGCAAATGATCTCCTAGGCCTAGTGAATTTGTATTGACTGTGTAAATTCTTGATCCTGGACCATCATGCCAGACATAGCTAGTATAATCGGGTCCTGCATCGAGATTAAATGACACATTCAGGGTAGTAAATACATCTTTGCCGAGATACACACTAGGACTCGGTTTAATCGTAACCTGATCGATAATTGTATCTCTGCATTGTTGATCCGAACTTGCAACCAATGTGACAGGATAGGACATAATACTATCGTATGAATGTGTGGTTGATATTCCTGACAAACTACTATCTCCATCTCCAAAATACCATAGATAAGTCATTGAACCGCTGGAAATAGTCGAACTACTTGTAAACTCAAATAAATTACCAACCAAACACTGTGGGTTTTTGTCAATATCAAAATCTGCAACAGGCATCGGATGAACCACACTTTTCTTCGTAATGGAATCTTTACAACCTTTATCTGAAGTAGCCGTTAATAGTACATCGAAGCTACCAGCAGATAAAAAGATATGACTTGTGCTTATATAGCTGGAGGTATCGCCTCCTCCAAAGTCCCATAAATAGCTCAAACTTCCACTGCCAATACTGGATTGATTTAAATAAACATAATGGTTATACAATAAGCATTGATTGTTCTCATTGATTTTATAATTGGCCATAGGATTTTCAAAAACATCAACTGTTGCTATAACTGAATCTTGACATCCTTTATTTGAAATAGCCACTAATTTGATGCTATAATTTCCAAAAGCAGAATAGCTATAGGCCGGATTATCTTGTATTGATGTAGCTCCATCTCCAAAACTCCATTGATAGTTTAATTGCCCAGTAATAATGGAGGATGTGTTTGATGTGAGGAACTGATTTCCAGTCAAACATTGATCAGTATCGTTTATACTGAATGCCGCTTTGGGTTGAGGATGAACTGAAATCATCTTCATCATTGAATCCTGACATCCATCCTGCGTTTCTACAAACAACTTAATTTCATAAGCAGACTCTACATTATATGCATGGGATACATTTCCAACTTTAGTGCTTGAATTTCCATCGCCAAATGTCCAGAGATAAGTCAAAGTACCAGGTCCAGAAGATAAATCTGTTAAATCAAACGTGTTGCCACTTAAACATTGCGTACTATCGCTAATAGTGAAATTTGCTATTGGATCTTCAAACACTTCAATGCTCTGATACATTGAATCGGAACAACCTTCAGCTGTTATTACAACTAACTTAACACTATAAATACCTGCATTTGCATAGGTATGTATGGGATTTAGTGAACTATCAATATTTCCATCACCGAAATCCCAAATAGGTGTAAATGAGTATCCATTCGAATTAATGTTACTGGTAAATAAATACTGATTACCTGACAAGCATTGATCTGAATCATTTATACTAAAACTTATTTGAGGAGAAGGCTGCACATGAATCATGATTTGAGATGTATCTGTACAGCCACTATCCGGAGCAACAACCAATTGAACAGCAAAGTATCCAGTATCCTGATACTGATGCCACACATTGGTCATAGTCGAAGTATCTCCATCACCCATTTGCCAGTAGTAATGAGGAACAAATCCTCCACTTAAACTATTGTTTATAAAGTTAAAGCTATTGCCCACTAAGCACTGAATTGTATCATTTATACTGAATATCGACTTAGGACCAGGCAAAGTAACTACCTGTTTCTGTAGTGTATCGCTGCAAAAATGATTTGTTACAGCTATTAAGGACACATCAAATGTATCGACCAATCCATACGTATGGAGAGCAAATTGAGCATGGCTGGTGTCGCCATCTCCAAAATCCCAAAGCCAATCAATTGGTGCAACAACTGTTGTCAGATTATTGAAAATAAACTCATTGCTCCCATAACATTGAACGGCATTGTTAATAGAAAAATCAACTGTTGGAGTTGGATAGACATAAACGATATGCATTGCACTATCTTCACATCCCTCTGTTGTTTGAACAATCAGTTTTACCTCGAAAGAATCGACACTTGTATATTGATGATTGGGATGAATATATGTTGATGTGTCACCATCTCCAAATGACCAGTAATAACCTAAACTTCCTGCAACAACACTTGAATTATTGGTGAAAATGAAACCATTCCCTAAATCACATTGATCAGTATCATTTACTGTAAAAGCTGCCAATGGAGATTCATGAATAAGGATAGATTGAACAAAAGTATCCACACACGCTAAGCCAGATGTAACCAATAATCCAACCTGATAACTTCCGGTAGTGCTATAATAATGAGTGTCAGATGCAGAATAGCTTGAATCGCCATCGCCAAATGTCCATAAATAGCTCAAGCTACCGGTACTGATTTGAGATTGATTGTTAAAAATAAATTGGTGACCATCAAAGCATTGTATGCTATCGTTGATATCAAAATCAGCAAGAGGTGAAGGCAATACATAAGCTGTTTTCTCCAAACTATCAAAACATCCGTCATTGGAATGAACAACTAATTTTATTTGGAAAGTATCGGCTGATGCATAATTGTGGTTTACATGAATACTTGAGGAAGTATCAGTATCCCCAAAATCCCATAAATAACTTAATAACCCAGCAGAAATTGATGATGTATTTGTCAATATAAAATCGTTTTGAGTAAAACATTGTATACTATCATTTACGACAAATGATGCTATTGGAGAGTTTAGCACATTAATGTTTTTGTCAATTGAATCCTGACAATTTAAATTGCTTTCAAGAATCAATTTTACAGTGTACGATCCTTCATTTTGATATGTATGAACAGTATTCACCGAACTCGAAGTATCTCCATCTCCAAATCTCCATAAATAATTCATGCTACCAGAAGCAATCTGACTCTGATTTGTCATTGTAAATTGATTGCCCGTAAAACATTGCACACTATCATCAATGCTAAACTGCGCATCGGGTGTAGGGAAAACATACAGAAACTGACTCAGGCTATCAGAACAAGCCTTGTCTGAATTCACTACTAATTTCAGTTCAAATGTATCGGCAGTTGTATAGCTAAATTGTGGGTTCTTTAGAGATGATGAATTGCCATCTCCTAATGTCCAGTTATAGCTTATGTTTCCGGACGAAATATTTGAACTATCTGTTACAATAAACTGATGACCATTGAAACATTGAGCTGTATCATTGATACTAAAGGAAATTACAGGATCGGGATAAACAAATACTGATTGAGACGTTGAATCATAACAAGCAAAATTTGAACTTACTACTAATTTCAACATATAATTTCCAGCAGCTGAATAAATATGATTTGTATCCTTGGTAGTGGTGGTGGAATTGTCATCAAAATCCCATAAATAGCTGTTGTTTCCTGATGAAATACTTGAATTGTTTGTCAGTACAAAGTTGTTCACGGCTAAACACTGACTGCTGTCGTTAACAGTAAATGAAGCCACAGGCATTGGATATACATATGTATTCAGATAGGCCGTATCAGCACAGCTATAATTGCTTGAAACAACGAATTCTACTACATAACTGCTATCCGAAACATAAGTATGAATAGGGTCTTTTAAGGAGGATGTATCTCCATCTCCAAAGTCCCAGAGATAGGCCATATTTCCACTAAGCAGACTACTTGAATTTGTAAATACAAATGAATTGTTGGCTAGGCATTGGGTGCTATCGGAAACGCTAATTGATGCTACCGGATTTGGATAAACATCCAGACTTATACTAGCTGAATCCAAACAACTATTATTTGAAAATACCATAAGCTTTACATCATAAGCTCCGCTGGTTTGATATGTATGAACTGGACTAGAAGCGGTAGATGTATCCCCATCACCAAAAGTCCATAAGTAGGTAATGGTTCCTGCATTAATAGTACTAGTATTATTGAAGCTAAACGAATTACCATTAAAGCATTGAGAAGAATCATTTACAGTGAATGATGCTATTGGACTTGGATAAACAAGCATGCTTTGGCTTAGTGTATCAACACAAGCGTAAGCCGAAGTACTGATTAATTCCACCTCAAATACACCCGATGTGGCATAGGAATGTGAAGGACTTTGTATCGTATCGCTTTGGTTGTCACCGAAAGTCCAACTGAAGTTTAAACTCCCGCTTGAAATAGATGATGTATTATTAAAAACAAATTGATTGTTTGCAAAACACTGGCTATCACTATTTACACTGAAATCTGTAATAGGATTTGGATAAACAGTTACTGTTTGTGACATGGAGTCAGTACAATTCGCATTGCTATTGGCAATTAGTTTAATCACATAAACGGAAGCAGCAGCATATTGCTTTGAAGGACTAGTTGCCGTTGAACTACTTCCATCATCAAAGTCCCACAAATATGAACTTGTTCCACTGCTCAATGTTGAATTATTCGTCAGAACAAACGTATTAATGTTCAAACACTGATCACTATCATTCACAGAAAAGCTTACTACAGGATTTGGATGTATCCAAACTGTTTTTGTTACTGAATCAACGCAAGAATTATTGGTGGAAACTACCAATTTAACATCATAGTTCCCCGGATTAGTATAGGAATAGCTTGGATTTTCAATAGTCGAATTTGCACCATCACCAAAACTCCAATTGTAAGAAATGCTTCCCGAACTTACAGTTGATGAATTAGTAAAAGCAAACAAATTACCATTGAAACATTGCGTATCCTGACTAATTGTATAATCTACAACGGGCATTGGATTAACGCTTACCGTATGACTTACTGAATCTAAACACCCATTTCCCGAGCTAACAATTAGCTTTATCGTATAAGTACCCGGATTGGTAAATGAATGGCTAGGAGAAACTGATGTGGAAGAATTTCCATCTCCAAATGTCCAATTATAGCTTAAAGATCCCGCACCTATTGATGATGTGTTGGTTAATACAAAACTGTTTCCATATAAACATTGCGATGAGGTATTTATGGCAAATGAAGCAACAGGCATGGGCCATATTTCTATGGCAAATGAAACTGAATCGCGACATCCTTCGGTTGAAAGAGCAAGTAATTGAACTTGATAGTTCCCATTGGATGTGTAACTATGTTGTGGATTGGTTGATGTGCTTGAATTTCCATCTCCAAATGTCCATAAGTAGGATAAACTTCCTGAGTTAATGCTTGATGAGTTGGTAAATGAAATAGCATTATTTGTCAAACATTGTGTCGAATCATTCACACTAAAATCAGCAAATGGCATCGGGTAAACAACAACTTGTTTGATAAGGGAGTCAGTACAATATGCTCCATAGGTAATTAATAATTTGACTTGATATGTATCGGCAACAGCATATGTGTGTGTAGGATTTTGACTACTTGATGTCGATCCATCTCCAAAACTCCAGAAATAATTAAACGTTCCTGAACCGCCAGTTGACAAATCGGTAAAAGAAAAACTATTGGCAGTTAAACATTGTGCACTATCATTGATTGTGAAATTAGCAATTGGGCTCGCTTCTACAACTAAATTGGTTTCAACGGAATCAATACATCCATAATTTGAAGTAGAAAGGAGTTTTACATTGTATGTATTTGCTGAAGAATACGAATGAGTTGGATTCTGTGCAGTTGCTGTACTTCCATCTCCATACGACCAAAAACTATTAGCATTTCCATAAGGCAATGTTGTCAGATTTGTGAAACTATAGAAATTCCCTGTCAAGCATTGAACCGTATCGTTAACTGAAAATGAACTATTTGGATTTGCATAAATATAGGCCTGGTGAATGATGGAGTCTTTACAGCCTTTATCAGATGTTACCAGAAGTGTTATGTCAAAGGTGTCGTATGAACTGTACTGATAGGATGGATTGGTAACGGAAGAAATCCCACCATCACCAAATCGCCAATTGTAACTAATAGTACCTGATGTAATACTCGAAGAATTGGCTAACACCATCAGATTTTCATTCAAACACTGTGTGCTATCATTTATACTAAAAGCCGCAGATGGATTTGGGTTTACTTGTAAGTAAGTTGTTCTGATAATGGAATCCTGACAGCCATTTGCAGAAGTAACAACTAACTTAACCAAAAAAGTATCTGCATAAGCATATGAATGCACCGGACTTTGGACCGTTGATGAACTTCCATCACCGAAATCCCAATAATAACTTAGACTACCTGATGATATGGACGAGAGATTCACAAAACCAAAGGCATTATTGTCGAAACATTGAGAACTGTCAGCAATACTGAAATCAGCTGCAGGTTGAGGAAATACGATAACCGATTTTTCTAATGAATCGCTACAACCATAAATAGTGGTTGCGGTCAGTTTTATGCTAAACGTATCATCCACATTATATTGATGATTTGGACTGGCTTGTGTGGATGTTATAAAATCACCAAAATCCCAAAGATATTGCATGCTTCCTGAACTAACACTGGACGAGTTCGTGAAAAAGAAATTATTAGCAGTTAAACAACTTGAAGATGGTGCAACCGAATAATTCGCATTAGGCATTGGAGCAATATTGACTATGATAATGGTATCAAAAACTAATTGGCAAGCAGTATTTGAATCACTGGCAACAATTTGTAATTTTTGCTGTCCGCTTATTGTTCCTATTGGCAAAATAATCCGACACCCCGTACCATAAACAATTGAACCAATAGGCGATCCACTTGTATAATCCTTTAATTGATAGGCAATTCCACGGCCCGAATTATGAATCGCAATGGAAGTGGTATTGCCCGTACATACAAAGCTATCCTTTAGTTCAACATAAGGAAATTCATTATAGAGTGCATTGATTTCAACATTGTCAAGAGATTTATTGTATATCCTAACTTCATCGATATTTCCTTTAAAATAATTTGCGGTTCCTCTGGAGCCAATAAACAAAGGCGTTATGGATTGGAAATTATTAGCTGCAATACCAGAACCAACCAATTCATTGTTCAAATAGATTTCATAATTCCATCCATTGTAACTAACAACCACATGATTCCATTCATTGAGATTTACATTTTGATTCGAATAAACTGGATTATAACTTCCACCAAAATCAGCCGCTATTTTATTATTGATAAGTGCCAGAGAATAACCTTTATACAGATTACTCTGATATTTGTAAAGTATATATTGAGTACCACCTGATTGAGTTGGGTAAATCCATGCTGAAGCCGCATAACTATTTTGAGGTGTTAAAAACAAGGCATGAGGTACCCTGATATAATCGTTTCCATCAAAATAATACGCACTATCCGATTTATTGCATCTGTCTCCAGATAAACTGGCACCAAAAACGGTTCCGTTGTTTAGCATTCCACTCTGATCATTTGCATTTCCTGTAAAAGGATAGCATGCCATTAAACTATCAGCAAGCCTGTTCGAAAGTGCAGTATCTTTAATATTCAAAGGCATTGCAAAAACACTAATTCCCTTAGTTAATGTATCTGAACAACTATTGGTTGAGCTGGCTATCAATTTAACATCAATTGAACCGAAAATTTGATACGAATGAGAAGGACTATAAGCTGTAGAATACGAAGCATCTCCGAAGTCCCAATAATAGCTCATGCTTCCACTACTGGCTGTACTCGTATTGGTGAATACAAAACTATTGGCAGTCAGGCATTGAGTTGAATTGTTTATACTAAAGTCTGCAATTAATGCCGGATGAATAACAACATATTGCATAGCAGAATCAACACATGAGCTGGAGGTAGTAACCAAAAGCTTAACCAAATATGTTCCTCCTGATGCATAAGAATAAGACGGATTTGCTTGAGTTGAAGTACTTCCATCTCCAAATGTCCAATAATAGGTTAAAGATCCTGCACTCACAGAAGAAGTATTTGTGAATTGAAACAAATTACCATTCAAACATTGGTTGGTATCGTTTGTTGTAAACGATGCTATTGGTGTAGGAACAATCGTAGTATTTTTAGTGATTGAATCTTCACAATAAAAAGCAGAAGTGGCTTTCAGTTTTACATCATAGCTGCCATTAGCCGTATAGCTATAAGTCGGGTTAATTTGTGTTGACGAATTGCCATCACCAAAATCCCAGAGATAGGTCATGCTACCTGATGAAATTGAAGATGCATTTGTAAAAACAAAACTATTATTAAGTTTACACTGAGATCCGGTATTAATTGTAAAATCGGCATCAGGCATAGGAAAAACATAAGCAGTTTTCACCATGGTATCTGCACAGGCTAAATTCGTTGATGCAATAAGCATTACATCAAAAGTATCAGCATAGCCAAAAGCATGTACAGGGCTAGTTAAACCTGCAGAATAACCATCATCAAAATCCCATAAATAAGAGACCGTTCCGGAACTCACAGTTGTGGTATTGGTAAAACTGAAATAGTTTCCATATTCACACTGCATACTGTCGTTAATCGTAAAACCTATTTGTGGTGAAGGGTTAATATATACTGTTTTTGAAGTGGTGTCGTTACATCCTAAACTTGGATAAACAATTAAGGTGATGGTATAGTTTCCTGCTGCTGAATAACTATGACTAGGATTTCGCAAAGTTGATGTATCTCCATCTCCAAATGTCCAATAATACGATAAGCTTGCTGAGCCACCCTGTGACTTATTGGTTAAGATAAAGTTATTGGCATCCAGACATTGGGTACTATTGTTTATTGCAAAGTTTGATACAGGACCTGCCTCATCTGCTCCAAGGCTTGGATTAGCGAGGCAACGATTGTCGCCATCAATATCATATAAAACGCCTATGGTATCGCCTCCTATACCTGCAGAATTAGCAGTCAAATGGAGATTAGTATACGAAATAAAGCCTGGATCAATACTATCAAATGAATTAACATTATGCGGGTAAACAAGATAATAATTCGATGCTTTATAAGCCGCCAGAGTTGAGAAGCTACCTGAATTATAGAATTTATATGACGTATTATTAGGATAATAGTAATCATTATAATCGATGATTGTTCCATGACTGGCATAAGATGTCATCAGATAATTATTTCCATCACTGGCAATAATATTATTCTTTACAATGGCTGAATCACAATTATTATAGAGTGAAATTCCAGCATAAGCAATATAGGAAACACTCCCATCCAAATAAATACTATTATGATAAATTCGAAGTTTATTGCTATAATAGTATGCATATATACCAGCTTGGTAGGTGCCATCATTAAAATTACTGATCATGTTGTTGATAATGAAGGTCTCATTATTAGGATACACATCATTTTCACGATAGAGATACATACCTATACGTCCCGGTTGAATAACATTGGATTCTATTCGAGCCTTTGTACAATAATACCTGTATATTCCATAACCATAATACAAACCCAGTTCTTTGATGCTATTTCCTATTATCTCTGTATTCTCTTGGTAAATACTATAAATCCCCATGTAATACTGATCACGAAAAGTATTACCAACTATCTTGTTATTTGCACATAGAGTAGTTTTATCTGTACCAACCATACTCACCCCAAAGTATCCACCTGTAATTTTATTATTCTTTATCAGATTTCCATTGCCGGTATTCCCATAGGTATAATAATAAATTTCCGAATTAGAAGCTAATACAGGAATTATATAGGATGAAGCAGATACAGTTGTTGTAAGGATACAATTTTCAACAGTATTGGAATCAGCTGCATTCATAAAGTGAACACAAGCGCCATACGAATTTCCATTATTTTGGATTTTCATATTTTTAATAATAATATGATCAGCTCCATTAAACAGTAGAGCTGACTTTTGCGCATAGGTACCTGCATGAATTAGCAAAACACTATCTTTATGAACTCCCTGAAATGTGACTGTCCGTGTTGAACTTGCCCCCGGGACTTCAGGTATAACTACTCTTTCCACAAAGGTTCCTGCCTTTATTATGAAAGTTACATTATCTGAAACTCCACAGTTTTGCAAGGAATTCACTGCAGCATTTATGGTCATAAAATCTCCATTCCCAGAAGCATCTATATAAAAAGTATCTTTAATTCCAAGGCATTTAGTTACACAAATTTGATCGAGTGTATCTGGGTCATTATAAATCCCCGGACTTATTTTCACACACAGATCAAAACTTCCGGCACCAGTAACATTTATTGGTGTTTGAAATGAGAATTTGACTGTTGCAAATGGTGGTAATTTAGAAGTTAATATCAATGAATCAGATACCTGATTAGCTCCATTAACAGTATAGTGCAAATAAATTGTTTGTGGTATTAGAGAATCAACACCCATATTTCTTAATGTTATTGCTACGGGATTATTACCGCTAAGCAAAACCGAAGGCGTGTCAATACTAACAATATCCAGATCTCGATTAGGATGCGGAATTTCATCGGCTCCTATATTTACCCCAAAACTTAAATCCCTATTTTCATTATCAATATCGTTGGCAACACCCAGTGGAGGTGCCATTAAACTGATCGAATTCAACGTATCTAAATGCAAATTTGTATTCGACAGAAAACCCGGATCAACATTATCAAAAGAATTCAGATCGTGCGGAAAATTAATATAAGAGGCTATGGATTTGAATGTATTGAAGGTTGCATAGGCGTAATTAATATAAAACTTAGTATTCGAATTTGTGTCATAGTAATAATCATTATAATCTACCGATACAGTTCCTGCATATAACATGGAAAGCAAATAGCTATTGTTAAGACTAGCAAGAAGATTATTTTTTATATTGGAATTATTACAATAATAATACATGTAAATGGCAGCATAAGTTGGTGAAGTTGAGCTTCCATTAACCAGAATGCTGTTATGCAAAATATTTAAATTGTAGCAATAAGAATATGTATATATTCCTCTTTGATTAACAGAATTCCCGAAATTACTTATCATGTTATTTGTAACATAGGACGAATCCGTTTGGTTATAATAATTCTCACGATAAAGATATATAGCGTGAATACCCGGTTGTATAACATTGGCATCAATAGAAATCCCAGCGCCATAATAATTAATTAATCCATAGGCAGATGAATGCCTGAAATTAGCCACCTGACTATATGAAATATTAAATCCTCGTTGATAGTATAAATACAAGCCATAATAATATTGATTGCTAAAATTACATCCAACAAAACTATTATTTAGAGCCATTGCAGCCGTATTTGTACCATGCATTCGAGCCCCATATTGCCCTCCTTCTATCAGACAATTTTCAAATAATGTGTAATTACAATTATCTCCATTTGCTCCTGTACTGCTTTCATCTGATGAAGCTAAAATAACTTGAGTATAAGCATTGGTTGCTGTGGTTTTCAGTTTCAGATTACAGTTGTAAAATGTATTATAATCCGATTTATTCCTCAGCAAAACAGCCACCCCATAAGTGCTTCCCTCATTTTTTATGGTCATGTTTTTAAAGGTTACATAATCTGCTCCTTTGAGAGAAAGTGTAGCCCTGTTATTTGCAGCTGTACCTGTATAGGATAAAAAGGTGCTGTCTTTATACAAACCATCAAAAGTGATCGTATTTGTTGAACTTGCTCCGGGGATTTCTCCAATGATAACTTTTTCTGTATATGTACCAGAGCTTACAAAAAACCAGACAGGCCCTGTTACTCCATTATTCAAATCAGCTACAGCAGCAGCAAATGTTGTATAATCGCCATTTCCATTTTTATCAATATAAAATGTATCCTTAATTCCCGTTCCAAAATTCAAGGTAAACGTATCATTTGCTGGTACATCATCAGGATTCGTCCGATTTGGTTTATTTGCCCACACTTTGATGTAATGGTTTCCCTTACTTATGCTTAATGCATTTGAAAAAGTATACTCCTTTTCCTGATTTGAAAGCATAGTCGATGTTGATTTGTTGGTATCAATAACTGGGGAATTATTATCCAGGATATAACCAAAATCAGCGTTGAAAATAGTATCCGACCGCTTATTCTTATAGCGTAGCTTTAATGTATTGTTGCCTACACCCCAGATTATTGGTGATGAAATTCCTTCACAACTCATGTCCAAGCCATTGGTAACAGTACCTGTAATCTCTATGTCATCAAGGCAAACACCATAACCATATCTGGCCTCTCCTTCAAAAGCGATATAATAATTAGCACTTGGATTCGGTAATGAAATAGTTCGTTGTGTCCAACTGGCCACACTAGTTGTGTAACTAGTTAATTGAACCCAACTTCCTGATGCCGATGTTTTATAATATACTTTCAGAATATCCTGATCACCAGAATATTCTTCCTGTGTATGCCAAAATTTAAGTTGAAGATTGGCATAGGCACTTAAATTCAAGGGTTTAGAAACCAATTTAGTCGTTCGGTATATTCCTCCATAATACAATAATGCATTATAGCTACCACCATGAGCTGCAGATGGATGACTACTCTGCCCACCACTCGTAAAAACCCAGTTTAAAGTATCATATACATATTCCTGGGTCCAGCCAGTAGGCATATTGCTTCCATGCTCAAAATTTTCAGTAAATACAGATACTTGACCTTTTACTGGTTGGCAAAATGATAGGATAAAAATAATAATTGAACAGAATGTTAGGTAGTAGGTGTGTGTAAAATGTCTTTTCACAGCTTAGTGTTTTGATTTAAGCTGTAAATTTAATTAATAAATAGCTGAAAAACAAGCCACTAAAGGCATAGGGGTGTTTTACAAAAAGATTCTCTTAAGTCTGTTTGTAATTTCCAAAACTGCTGGACAGACTAGCGTATTTCTAGCACTTAGCATTAATACTTGATGAAACCGTTTCCTGTTTGTATGAGGATATTCTTTACAAGCCAATGGTCTTGATAAATAATGAGCACAATAGTTATCATCCATTAAAAAAGGACAAGGTTCACTTTTAAACATATAGGATTCGTCTTCATCCAAAACTAAATAGGTCGAAATAAATTCAGTTGATTTTATTTTTAACTTTTTTGACATCCTTTCAATGTCTTTCATATAAAAAGCAGGACTGGTAGTTTTGCAGCAATTAGCACATGTCAGGCAATCGATTTCACTAAAAACCTCCTCATGCAATTGATGAACGATTGAATCCAGATTTTTGGGTTTCTTTTGCTTTAATCGTTTGAAAAAAGCCATGTTTTCCTGATATTGATCCTCGGCTTTTTTTGTGAATATATTTAGATCAATCTCATACATTTTGAGTTCTTCAATTTAACTTTGATTATTGGCTTACTAACATCAACGTTAAAGTCATTTTACCTTCATCATCCTCTGTTTCCAATAGCATTTTTCCTCTTTCAAAAAGCAATACCTTAAATTGATCCAATCCTTCTTCACCATTTATAGAGGTAATTAATTCTGTCTTTTCCTCATTTATTTTAAAAGTACCTGTTAATTTTTGCCCCATCAGCTGCATTTCAAAACTTTGATCCGAATTAAACTGCATGTAAGCATTCTTAATCATGCCCTTCATAATTTCATCATATTCTGCTTTATTATTCTCTGGAATTTCCTCACCTGTATCAATGGCTACAATATTCCATTTTCCGACAAGCCAGTTTTCTTTCACAATTTCTTTGGAAGTTTTGCAGGAAACAAGAATTAATAAAAGATATAGTGTGAATATTATTTTTTTCATAAAAAGCATTTTGAACGAATTTATATCAATTTACAATTTGAAAAAACTGACGGTATGTTTTGGTTAATGTATTTATAATCAGAACATACTGAGCAGCCGGACTAAAACACATGTGCATGTATATAAAACGACCTTCATGAATTTCATTTCCACTTATTTGTGATTCCAATTGTCCTGAGGCATTGTAAATTAAAATTTCAGTTATTGAATCTTTGATTTCGGGATAACTAATCATAAAATTACCCATATTCGGATTTGGAGAAACTAAAATTGGAACCGTATCAATGTCTTCAAGGCCTGTATGAAACGGCTTTGTCCAAGGCCAAGTATATATCTCCATCAGCTTATTTGTGACAAAACTGCTTTTTTCAGATGATATGTAAATCCCATTATTTAAATGAAAAAGTACAGCTTCCGTTTGGGTGCCTATGTTGCTGATTGGGAAATCAAATCGTCTTTTATTTCCGCTAAAAAAATCAGTATCATTGAAATCAAACAATATCCAGAAAAAAGGAACATAGTTCTGATATCCCAACAATACAACTTCCTTGTTAATAACATTGTAATCTGCTGCTGTAACCAATCCTTTAACATTAAAGGAATCGAGGAGTTCAGCAGATTGTGTTCCGGGCATATTGGCTAAACGATAAACTTTCGTCCATTCATTTTCCCAATTCTTAGAAAATAAATACAAACTATCATTGCAACTAAAAAAGGCCTCACAATCAAAATTATGACTATTGCTTCGCGGACTAAAAACTATTTGATCCGGAAAAGAGAATTGTATTTGTTCAGCAGTCGTGTTGGTAGCTCCTGTATCATGAAAACTTGAAATAGCAATTTTATAAATACTTAAATCCTTTCGATCTCCATTATTATTTCCAAAGTCCCCAACATAAACAAATTGTTTATCCAGACATATATCTTCCCAGTCAATATTGAGGGCATTTGATATGCTCAATGTTTCAACAACCTGATTCAAAACAGTATCATATCCATACAATTCAGCTTCACCACCACTATCATTGTGAAACCAGAAAAGTCCATTAAGAAACACCATCCCACTATTTTCTAAGAGGATAGCAGGAAGTTGGCTATGCACATCTCGGGCTTTAACATTGGTTTTATTGTAGGTACACGATCCATCATTTTGGGTTGCCAATGAATTGAAGTTATTAGCTCTTGGATCAGTACATCCATCAATTTGAGCAAATAAAAACTGACTGGTCATCAGAAATAAAATGACCAAAACTCCTATATGCCCTTTTTTAAAATGCATATTAGTAAATAGATTCAATGGCCAGATTTTTAAAAACGAATGTCCAAATATCTGTGTACTCTTCAATGATTTTCTGTGTTGGCTTTCCCGCTCCATGTCCTGCCTTTTTACTGATTCTTATCAAAACAGGATTATTGCTTTTTTGATGAGATTGCAAGCTAGCAATAAACTTAAAGGAGTGGGCTGGAACAACCCTATCATCATGATCGGCTGTGGTTACTAATGTGGCAGGATATTCAACACCACTTTTTAAGTTATGAAGTGGTGAGTAACGATAAATATAATCAAACATCTCCTTGTCATCACTACTTCCATATTCATCAACCCAAAAAACACCTGCCGAGAACTTCTGATATCGTAGCATATCCATGACACCAACTGCTGGAAGTGCAACTTTAAATAACTCAGGTCGCTGAGCCAAACAGGCTCCTACCAATAAACCTCCGTTTGATCCTCCTCTGATAGCCAGTTTATCTTTATTTGTGTATTTTTTGTCAATCAGATACTCAGCAGTTGAAATGAAATCATCAAAAACATTTTGTTTATTTAATCGCATCCCAGCTTTATGCCATGATTCTCCATATTCACCTCCTCCCCGTAAGCAAGCCATCACATAAACGCCTCCATTTTCAAGAAAAACAAGATTGCTTATGGAAAATGAAGGTGTCATGCTAATATTAAATCCGCCATAAGCATAGAGCAAAGTAGGATTATTTCCATCCAGCGAAATGCCTTTTTTATGTGTAATATAGGCAGGAACTTTTGTTCCATCTTTAGAGGTCACAAAAACCAAATTACTTTCATAGCGATCAAAATCAAAATCTATTTCAGATTCAAAATACAATTCGGATGTCAGCTTATTGACATCAAATTTATAAATTGACGAAGGCTGAATAAATGAATTATATGAATAGAAGACTATGCTATCGTTTCTGTTTCCATTAAATCCTGACAAAGAGCCCAATCCTGCTAATTCAATTTCTTTCACAAAATCGCCATTAAGCTGATACATAAAAACCCGATCAGAAGCATCCTTGATATATTGTGCAAAAAGCTTCCCTCCTATTACACTAACACTTTGTAATGGAAAATCTTGTTGGGGAATTAGGTCATTAAACTTAAGCTCAGGATCCTTTGTATCAACTACAACCAAACGATAATTTGTCGCCCCTTTATTGGTTAATATTAACAAGGAATCGCCAATATTATCAACTATATTAAAATCATAATCAAATCCCTGATCAATTAAAATGAATTTTTGGGCATTATCGTGAAGGTTTTTTACACGAAGTGAATTCCCATTGGTTGATTCACTTCCATAAATTATCAAGTACTTATTATCATAAGTTGTTCCACCATAATAGCTAAAAGCTGGATTTTCAGGGTCATTAAAAACTACTTTATCAGTTGTTTGTGAGCTTCCTATTTGATGAAAATATACTGTGTGATTCTGATTTAAGGCAGATAATTCTGTTCCACTTTTGGGTGCAGGATATCTTGAATAATAAAATCCGTTTCCATGCCACGATATACCAGAAAATTTAACCCAATTCAAATGATCTGAAAGCTGTTTTTTGGTTTCTACATCTATCACAAATATTTCATTCCAGTCAGAGCCACTTCTTGATATTGCATAGGCAAAAAACTGCCCATCCTTAGATACTTTATAGGAAGCCAAGGCCACTGTTCCATCTTTAGAAAGAGTATTTGGATCAAGGAAAACTTCTGGTTCAGCATCGAGTCCTCTCATGATGTACAGAACACTTTGTGCCTGCAAACCATCATTCTTATAAAAGAAGTAATTATCACCTGCTTTGCTTGGTATACCTTGTTTGGGATAGTTCCATAATTCAGTTAGCCTGTTTTGAATTTTTTCTCTGTAAGGCAATGAGTCCAAATAGCTGCGGGTTAATTCGTTTTGGATATTGACCCATTCGCTTGTTTCTGCAGAAGTATCGTTTTCGAGCCAACGATAGGGATCTGAAACCATGGTTCCAAAATAGTCATCTACCTGATCCACTTTTTTTGTTTCAGGATAATCAAACACATCCTTGATAATATTTTCTTTACAAGAAAACAAAGAAAGTAGAATGATAATTGTTAAAAGTTTTTTCATAATGGGTTATTAATTTGAGCTGATTACCAGCTAAAAATTCAGGGATAATATAACTCTTTAATTGTTACTTTCAAAACATCTTCATGCAAATAGTCGAATAACTTCTGAGCTGAATCCATTCAGATTTAATCACAGGAATAAGCATTTACTAATTATTGTCTAATTCATATAGTTTTAACTTTATTTCATTTAAACCTGCAGGCTTGAACTCGAGATTAATCTTATTATCTGCCTCGATATTAAATTCTTGCCATGCCCATTCAGCAGCTGCTTTATTATTATCTCTAATGGCAAATATTTTAGCTCCATAACCAATTGGCATATTTCCAAAAGCAATCATATTTGCATGCAGTGAAGCGGGAACAACTGTTCTGTTTTTATCAAAAACAAGATACGCCTTTACGTTTTGGGTATTTTTAACAGGGATTTTTATTGTCACTAATTTTGACCTATCCAGTTTCATAATCCAGTCAGCATTTATGTAGCCCAAACGTAGTGCAGATAAAATGTAATAATCGGCATCATCTCCATCCATAGAACCATTACTATTAGCATTTTCTTCAATTTTATCTCTCAACTGGTCTAAATCATCAATCCCATATTTATCCATCAACTCTTTTTGCTCAGAAGTCACTTTCTGACAATAAGCCAAACTATCTCTAACTTGTTTATAAAATATTCTGAGCTCTTTTTTTTCTGATTTGGAATATCGAAACCAGCATTTCTTTTTTGATGTGTCGCTATTATAAACACTGCAATTTCCAATACTTGAAAAATTTAATCGACCAATATCTATTCCGTCATTAGCTGCAGCCCAAATAAGATTTCCATTTGAATCTCGATCGCCATAAAAAACGCCCAGATCTTCCAAATCATCTGCATTTGGCAATACAAAACTCATTCTTTTCCCATCAGCCAGCTCCAACTCCTTATCGTTGCAATTTGCAGTCACATTTAGCATTCCTTTAGATTCAAGGATTTCATCTGAGGTAATAGTAGAGGCTGTTGCCATAACAATTGCTGATTTTGAAAACAATTCCTCAACCTTTATCGTAATGCATTCACATTCTTTTACATCTATTTCATTAAATGAATTTGCCGGGAAATACAATATGCTTCCATTAAGTGCTTCAACAGCTGTGTCTTGATCATTCCGTATGCAGAATTCCTGAATTTTTGGTCCAAATAAATTAAAAATATCTGCAATAGTAACAAGCTCTTTACTTTCATTATATCCAGGAATAAGAATATCAACCCTGCGGTTCATAGCACGCATATTAGCGTTCTATTTCAAATAGGTTGGATTAGTTTCTCCCCAGTTTATTATTTCAGACTTTGAAATATCAACTCCTTTACTTTTCAAATATTCTGTAACTGAATTAATTCTTTTCGCAGCAAGATTAAAATTTGAGCTCTCACTACCTTCATCACTCGTATGTCCTTCAATTATGAAGGCCTTTTGTGAGGAATTAAGCTGTTCAATAAAGTGATTGAGTTTGTTTTGATCAGTTTCGAGTAGTTGATATTTTCCTGCATTAAAGTATATACTCATGTAGTAATCCGACTGAGAAAATAGCTTCACTGAGAAGAAAAATACAATTGCTAAAAATAAAAACGACTTTTTCATTTACTTATTTTTAATTGTTAGAGCTTGCATTAAATAGAAAAGAAATTTCCAATAATACTACAACACAAATAGGTTAAAGATGAATATACTGGATGTCTCAACTGTATTTAATGATTGTTTCTTTGGGTAAATATCGGCAAATCATTCAGAATCACTGTAAATGATTAGGTTTCAACTAATAATCAAAAACATCACTCGTATTAGAGAGTTTCCAATGCTTGTAATTTCTTCAGGTTTTATTATAAAAATCAGACAGATTATCAGACAGAAAACTTAATAATTCCTTTTTATCTTTGCATTGATAAAAGTAGTGTAATGAATATATCCGAAGTAAAATTTGACTGTAAATACTTTATTGGAGACTTTCCCTGTAAACCAAACAAAGAAAGAGCAAAAGTTTGCGATAGTTGCAATGAGTATACCCCTATCTCAAAACGAATTTTAATTATTAAACTCGGTGCAATTGGGGATGTTATCCGAACTACTCCACTTGTTGTGAAATTCAAAGAATTGTATCCTGATTGTCACATTAGCTGGCTTACGCATACGCCTGCTATTCTTCCTCAAAATGAAATAGATCAAATTTATAAATGGGATTTTACTTCCACTTATACTATTAGAAATAAAAAGTTTGATATTGCCATTAATCTGGACAAGGAATTTGAGGCATGTTCACTGCTTAAAGAAGTAGAGGCTACAGAAAAATATGGATTTATTTTAAAAGATAATCACCTAGCCGCAGCTACTCCAGCTGCTGAGCATAAACTGATTACTGGTCTATATGATTCTATTTCGCAAGAAAATACAAAAAGCTACTTAGAAGAAATTTTTGAGATTTGTCATCTCAAGTTCAACTACGAAGAATACCTACTTGATGTTAATCCTGATTTTAATTCAAAATGGGCTGCAATTTTCAAAGAAAAAGCAAAAGGCAAAAAAGTCATTGGATTAAATACAGGTTGCGGAAATCGCTGGTTAACGAGGCTTTGGCCAACAACATATTGGATTGAACTGATTCAGAAACTTCAAAAAAACGGCTATTACCCCGTAGTGCTGGGTGGACCAGATGAAGACCTGCAGAACATTGAATATGCTGAAAAAACTGGCTGCTATTATCCGGGAACATATTCATTGCAAGAATTCATTGCCATTAGTAATAATTGTGATGCCATTGTTACGGCTGTCTCCATGATGATGCACATTGCCACTGGTCTGAAAATTCCAATGATCCTTTTTGTAAACATCTTCAACAAGCACGAATTTGAACTATACAATCGCGGAGAAATCATCTCACCAAAAACTGGTTGTGATTGTTTTTATGGGACAACTTGTTCAAGGGAAAGGAATTGTATGCAGGATATTTCTGTGAATGAGGTATTTGATGCGGTTTGTAGGAATGTGGAAATGAGCAAATCGGGAAGTTAGTTCTGAATTCGATTATTCAATTGCTTTGCCTGCCATAATAAAATGATTGCAGATTCTGATGTTCAATTGTTCATTATATTGAAACAACTCATCAGACTATAACAAATACCTCTCATCTTTCTTTCTGAATTTCATTTAATCGGATTGAATTTGTAAATTTGCCATTTATTGTCAAGTCAAAAACAGGCACATTGAAAACCATAGGAGAGACACTCAGGAAAATAAGGGAACAAAAAGGCATGTTGCTTCGTGAAGTGGGTGCCGCAATTGGCATAGATCCTACTATTTTAAGTAAAATAGAATGTGGTGCTCGCAAACCCAGCAAAGTACAACTATATGCTTTGGCCGAATTTTACAACGAACAAAAAAATGAAATTATCATCGCCTGGCTTAGCGATAACATAGCCTACCAAGTGGAAAATGAAGAACTTGCTGTACAGGCAATTCAAGTCGCTGAACAAAAAGTGTTCTATAAAAATGAATCCAAAATTCAGGCAAATAAGATAATAGATTCACTACAATCTTTCTTTAAAAAAGATGGAAGAGTTAGTAAGGTCTGGTTATTTGGCTCCTATGCAAGAAATGAGGCGAACCAGCACAGTGATATTGACCTATTGGTGAGATTTAATAAAGACATGCGCATAAGCTTGTTTGATCTTGCTGACATTTCCTATCTATTGGAACAAATTCTACACATTAAGGTTGATCTGGTTGAGGAAGGTTATCCTGCTTCTTTCGCTGCTGAAAGTATTGAAAATGAAAAGCTGTTGGTGTATGAAAAAGAATGATGCTAATACTGAACGCCTGAAGCATGTTTTACAAGCTATTAAGTTGATCAGGCTATTTGTGGGAGAAATAAAATTGGAGGGATTTCTTGAAAACAGACAAATTCAAAGTGCAGTGCTTTATCAATTTCTGATAATTGGTGAAGCCGTAAAAAACATTGACCAATCTCTTTTAAACAAATACACTTATCCCTGGCACATGCCCCGATCTTTCAGGAATTTTATTGCACATGAATACCATAACTTAAATATTCGTAGAGTATATGAGGCAATAGCTGAATTAGATGATTTGAAGGTAGTTGTTGAGCAGATAATAGATAAAGAAACTCATAACTGATTTGAGTCTGGATATGTTTGCTTATACATTTATATGTTAATGTTTCAAGCAATAAAAGTAAATTTGTTTGTATAAAATTTGGACTACAAAGGCACGAAGCTCTAAGATTCACTACAAAAAGAAATAACATAGTGTTTCTTGGTGTCTTTGCGACTTGGTGGTAAAGAAATTAAGCTTATTTAATGTAATCGAAGCATGAAGATCGCCTACTTATCAACCTTTTACCCCTTCCGTGGGGGAATTACACATTTCAATCATTCCTTATACAATGAGTTCAAAAAAGAACATGAAATAAAGGCTTTTACTTTTATTCGACAATATCCCGATATATTATTCCCGGGTAAAACACAATTGGTTACTGAAGAGGATAATATTGAAAAAATACCTGCAAAGCAGATTCTTGATACGATCAATCCTTTTTCTTACATTAAAACTGCTAATGAAATACTGAAATACAAACCTGATATTTTAGTGATGAAATACTGGATGCCTTTTTTTGCACCCGCTTTAGGTTATGTTGCTGGTAAATTAAAAAAGTCAGGAACTAAAGTCATTACTGTTTTGGATAATGTGATCCCTCACGAAAAGAAATTCTATGATATTCCTTTCAGCAAGTATTTCCTGAAAAGAAACTCTGGTTTTGTGGTCATGAGTGATACAGTCAAAAATGATTTACTATCACTAAAACCTGATGCAAAATACATCTTTAATGAACACCCTCTTTACGATCATTTTGGGGATATCATTGACAAAGAAGTAGCACGAGAAAAACTCAATATCCCCAAGGATAAAAAAGTATTGCTTTATTTTGGTTTTGTGCGCGATTATAAAGGCTTAGACCTTTTACTTGAAGCCATGGCCCAATTACCTGATGATTATTATTTAATTATTGCCGGTGAAGTATATGGAGATGATAAAAAATATTTCGATCTGATAGATAAACTCAAAATACAAAACAAATTAAATGTCAACCTAAGGTATATAAGGGATGATGAGGTTCAGCTATTCTTCTCAGCAGCAGATGTAAATGTTCTACCATATCGATCAGCAACACAGAGTGGCATATTATCAATTGCTTACCATTTTGAATTACCCGTATTAGTAACTGATGTAGGTAGCTTAAAACAAGCTGTTGATTCTAGCAAGAGTGGAATGATAATTCCGAAAGCTGAAGCAGATATGATTGCTGAATCAGTAATTGAATTCTTTAATTCAGGTCAGTTACCTCAATTTATTATGGGAATTAAGGAATATAAAAAGCTAAATTCCTGGAAAAATTTGGCCAAAAATATAATTGCTTTTATCAATGAACTTTAGTGGCTTATTACAAGAACTAAAATGTATTCAATAGAAAAAATCAAGATAATTCGATGAACACATACCCTTTAATATTGTCTCTTTTCCTACTCT
>JABINZ010000104.1 GCA_018698135.1 Bacteroidota bacterium | reverse complement strand
TTTTCAGCAAGATTGAAATTGACAAAAAACTTGGGTTGTAAATGCTTCTCGCCTTGCATCTTTTTTTTCATAAAGATATTAATTAATCCTTATGGGTGATAAGCTATTTATTCACGGTTTGTGAGTTGTGCAACAGCTACCATTGTTAGCACACGTATTTTCTTTTTACTTTAATAAGTTAGATAAAAAAACACCTTTATTTCTTGATACGGGAAGCACTGTGCCATTGATTTCTGCTTTATATCCTTTTGTGTTACCCGTAATAGTAGTTATTTTTTTTTTGTTGATTATATATGACTTATGACAGCGATAAAGTTGGTCAAGAGGGTTTTGCTCCAAAAATTGTTTTAATGATAAGCGAAATAGATGAGGCTTAGAATTTATGGTATATATTTCTATATAATTATCGCAGGCTTTTGCAAAAGTAAAATCATTCAATAAAATCTTTACAATTTTAGAATGATCTTGAATTATCATTACAGAATTTATATTTGAGATAGAAGTTTCTTTTATGAAGAACTTAGTAACAATTAAGGAACTAATGAAATTAACAATAATAATAGCAGAGGAAATGGCGAAAAAAATAGTAACTGTATGGTTTGAATAAACTATTGGGCGTAGAAAGTAAACAATAAGTATTGATGTAATAATTAGTGAAATTGATAGAAATAGATTGTAGAAAATCAAGTATTTTAATGTTTTTAGCCTTTCTGTAAAAAATCTAAGTTTAGGAAGGAAGAACAAAAATATAATGTGAATAATAATATAGTTTATAATCAGATAAGAGCTTAATACAATTTGTGCTACTGAACTATTCCGTTGCATTCCAGCAGGTTTTAATCCTAATAACACAACAATTAGAGTAATGGTAATAATAAGTGTGAATATTATTTTTTCTTTATGACTAGTTTTAAAGAGAATTTGATTATTTATCATAGAATAATACTTCCTTTGAAGATAGTGCCTTTAGATTATGGTTTTTTGTTAACCCATAGTTCAAAATCATCCCAATACAATTGGAGTGTTTTATCATTTTGGTTCATAAAGCTAATAATTTCTTCTGAAGTATATAGTTTCATAGGGTTAAATCGATTAAAACCATTTGGACAAGGGTCTTCTGGGTGTTGAGTATAACCAGTAATATCAAATATAGTTTCTTTGTTTCCTAGACTATCTGTAATTTCAAATACAAATCTACCATTGTTTTCACCTCCCTCAATGACATATGTCTCTATAGTAATCCATTGTCCTATGGGTAATTTATACGATTCGTTCACAGAACCCCATATATTATTCCACTTTCCATTTTCTTTTATTTGAGCATGGGAACCAAAATATAAATCACCTGCATCAGTGATTGTTTTTCTTATGTTCAACGTTACTCTGAATGGAAATTCTTTTCCTGAGGCATTATTCCAAAATTCCTGAATTGTCATCCAAGTTATTTTTTTTGGATATGTTTTTAGTTGTTCAAAGTCGGAATGAACATAAAGTCGTTGTTTGATGTAAATTGACCGCAACTTATTATTGTTTACAATATTGGCTTGAATTCTTCCTTTTTTCTTAATCACCTTGTAGTTTATACTGGATTCATTCAACCAAAAGTGAAGTACTTTATTGCCTGATGCTGTAGGGTCAGCAATTATTTTAGCATAACGTTGAGATGGCTTTCCATCTTCATACCAAAACTTAAAATTTCCAATAATAGGATGTTCATTAAAACTTTTTTGCCAATCACTCTTGTTGGGGAAAGTTTGGTCAATCCCCTTAATCTTTTCGTGAGCGTCATTTGGAATTCCATTTGAGCTTCCTTCATATCCAGAATGAAATACAAGTTCTTCTGTTTCAAGTTGATTATTGTAGACGCATTCAGTTTTTTCTTTTTTACAAGCCACATTTAACAGATTGAAAAATGGTAAAAAAGCAATTACTATGTGAAAATGCTTTATTCTCATAATATTAGTTTTTTATTATTTTAACTATTTGTTCTTTTTTTCCACTAAAAGAAAATTTTACAAAGTATAATCCACCTGATAAAAAGCTAAGGTTTACAGAAGTTTCTGAAATAGAATAAGTCCTATAAACTTTAGTGCCCATCATATTATACACTTCAATTAATTGAACTTTTTCATTTGTTTTAAAGTACAGTTCATTTTTGATAGGGTTTGGAAAAACTAGTATATCTACAGGACTTTCTTTTTGAGTTGGTACAGATAATAATGTCTCTGTCCCTTTCCATAATTCAAGGTCATCCCAATATAAGCACAGACATTTATTATGAGCAGCCATAGTATCAATATAAGGTCCAAAAGTATAAAGTTTCATAGGGTTAAAAGATTGTATTCCATCAGGGTTTGGATCTAATGGGTGGTGAGTAAATCCAGTAATATCAAATATTGTTTGCCTTATTCCTGATGTATCTGTAACTACAAACTTAAACTTTCCATTTAGCGAATCGCCTTCAACAAAATATGTTTCAATATCCAACCAACTTCCTAATGGTATGGGGTAATCTGTAGCAATAGAATCCCATATGTTATCCCAAGCGTGAGCAGCACTTGTGTCTTTTGTTTGAGCATGAACGCCAAAATATAATGTATCACTATTAATTGGTTTCCTGATATTTATCGTTACTCTAAAGGGATACGGTTGTCCAGCGGTATTATTCCAAAACTCTTGAATTGTCATCCAATTAAGATTCAAAGAATCAAACTGTGGTTCTGTAAAAAAATCAAAATCTTCATGAATAAGTAGTTTTTCTTTTATATGAAAAGCTCTTAAAGTATCATTTTCAGTAAAAACACCTTGTATTCGTCCTTTTCCTAAGCCATTGTTATAGTCCGCTACATTTGGAGCAGTCATCTTAAAACTTAAGACGTTGTTGGATGGATTACTAGGTTCAGGAATAATTTCCGCTTTTGCAGCTATTGTATCTAAAGTTTCATATCTAATTGCAAAAAAGCCAACTTGGGGACTGCCGTTAATTGAACTTTCCCAATCCCATCCATTATCAATACCTTCTATATCTGCATGTGTTGAGTCTAGTGAACCTTGTTTCCAATGTTGTATTACATGGCTTGTACCTTCATAGCCAGATTCAAAAATTAATATTGGAGATTGTGCTTTGGATATTACGACAATAAATGTGCAGAAGAATAAGGTAATTAGTTTCATAATGATTGTTTTTTTCTCAAAAGTAGTACTCTAAAAAACTTTCCTTTAGTAAAATGATGACTTTGAGATTAAAAGGAATATTTTGTGGCAAATGGGTATGTGTGCTAACGTTTAGTATAAGAATATGTAGCCGACTGCGTGCTTCAGAACTATCAAAACACACGAAAGCTGATGCGGGCTACAATCCTTTAATTTACTGCTATTTCGGCTATTATTTTTATTCATTGTTACAAGCTGGCATTTCTCACATTCGTATTATTTTCCTATAGACTGTTTCATTTTTCATTTTTAATGATATAAAGTAAACGCCTTTAGGAAGACTGCTTATATCAACCTTTGATGTGTTTGTTGAGTAAACCAATATTTCCCCATTTGTTGAAAATACAATCAATTCAATTATTTCCTTATCTGAATCAATTGAAACAATACCACTTGTAGGATTAGGATAAACAATAATTTTGTGATTATTTTGAGCGATTTCTTTTACACTTGTAATGTCATCCAGGATTTTAAGTGCTGGGTCTCCAAACAAATGAAATTGCCAGGCAGTTCTTTTTCGCTCTACTGCCGTTACTGTTGGATAATATGTATTTACGGTATTGGTGTTATTAGTATTTGCATAGGCATATAACAATGCATCTCCTAATCGAGGTGTTATGGTATCATTAAATAGTCCGTTAATAGATCCTTCTAATAGCTGATTCATTCCTTTAGAAGCAGTATTATAGGCTCCAAAAAAAGCGACTGCACCATGTTCGATAGTTGTTATTTTCTGGGCAAAACAATCAAAAGAACTCGTATCAACACTACCGCTGAATGTACCTGTTAAACATGCAAAAGAAAGAATAATAGGGTAAATAGTATTTGTCAATTGTGGCAAACCTCCCGTTCCTAATCCAAAAGACCATTTGTTTATATTACCATGTCCGTGGTAAATCATGAAACGGATTCCAGTATTTATCATGTTGATATCTGTCCATACATCATTGGGATTAGTGTCATTGGCATTAGCTAATGTGAAATTATAAGACTCCGGACCAAAGTAACGAGTTTGCATTTCTGTCAGTATCTCTTCATTAAATTCAACAGGCCATGGAGGAAGAGCAGCATTGCTACCAGCATGACCATAATATTCTTTAGGGTAGCTAGTAAAATTATTTTCAAAGCTAATTGTTTTGTTAATAATATTCTCAAGTTCTGTATTATTTTCAGCAAAAAACAAACCCAAAGGTATATCTTGATTTGGATGACCTATAGTTGATGAAGCAACATAGTAATTGTAACTTTCAACTTCTTTAGGGTAAGGCACTGTGTGAACAGGAAAGTCACCGTATTTGCCTACTAACAATACATAATCGGGCATCAAACTTCTTATATAATCTCTATAATCATCCTTAGTTGTCCCAATATTGGCTCCCTTTACAACTTGAACCGTAAAATCTTGTTCTCTAAATGTTATAAAAGTATCCAAAGTATTACTATTAAAGTAATCTTCTGATGCAATAATTAAATAAATATTATTGGCTTTTGTCTCGTTTGGTTGCCCATAAATTTGATTGACAATTAATAGAAATAAAAGTGTTACTATAAGTGAATGATGAATGTTTATTTTTACTTTCATTATTTATATCATTTTTGTTAATTCTGCTTGCTTGTAACCGTTTTGAATAAACGTCCGTTTTAATGGCGTTTATTTTTTGTTAGCATTTCGTTATTTAATTTATTTGTTGGATAAAATTGATGAAACATGATCTCTATTTTTTGATTAATTTGTAGGTAGCATACATTTTGTCGGGGTAA
>JABINZ010000103.1 GCA_018698135.1 Bacteroidota bacterium | reverse complement strand
CTCATAGGATTGACCTGAAAGGAGAGTCTTTACGAAAAGATATTTTGAAGAATTTTGAATGATTTTTTTTAACATTGTATGTTCTTATAGAGTGGCACCATTAGACCGAAATGAGTGGCACGGTTACTCCGAAATACCCATCTTCATTAATAATACTTTCTGTATTACTAATTATTGTAATTTCATGTACTGAAAAGCAAAATATTGAAAACCCTTCTATTAACGTGAAACCATGTATGTGGTTACTAGACTCTATTGTGTCAGTTGAATTTGCGGAAGAATTTGCCATTTTATATAGGGAATTAATAGATGAAGAGTTGGAAGAAGAGAATACAATTGAGATATCAGAGACTGATTCAGTTATTGATTCTGTAGGCATCACTGCATTTTATATAATTAACTTCGATGATGATTTAGGTTGGGTAATTGTAAGTGCTGACTTTAAATATGAACCAATATTAGCATATAATCCTACTGGTAGTTTTGAAACTGTGGAAAAAACGGTGAAAGTGACCACCCTTGACCGTTTTAAATTGACCAGTTTAAATTACTCATTATGAACATCCTAGCTTGGTCAAATAATTTCGGCTATATCTGGTAAATATCTTCGGTTTTTCCACAGAGGGGCTAATTCTCTATCTGAAACAACTTATTATCTTCTGACAATTCTATAATAAAATATTCTTCCTTATTTAATTCATCAGGAAGCTTATCCCTTAAAATTGAAGCTACAAATTGAATATCATTCGTATTCACTAAGTCTGCTATTTTAACAAGTTGATTGTCATGCATTAATTCTTTCTTGTCGTTAAGGATAAAATGCATACAAGGAATATTTTCTTCATCTGCAAAAAAGGTATAAGCAATGTCAAAACAAGATATTTCACCTTGCTTTTTTCCAGAACTAAAATTGGTATTAAAGGCACTAAACTTATAAAGGCGTTGTCCTTTCTTGTTTTTTACTTTATCATACTTTAAAGCATATCTTTCATCATATAGAAGTTCAGAAACAGATGCAAAGTGTTTATTAAATTTATTTAGCTGAAGTTTTACAGTTGCTTCAAAATCATCTGAAAAAAGCTCTTCATCGATAGTCCTCAGAGAATTATTATAGCCTTCAAGATTACTTTCAACTTCATTTAATTGTTGAACAGTATTTTCGTATTCTCCTTTTAATCTATATTTTTCATTTAATTGCCCAATCAAGATTTCAAGTTCTTCAAATGAATCACTCTTTGAGATTATTTGGGACAAATCAGATTCTTTCTTTAAAAGGACTTTCAAATTTTTATTGTGTTGCTCTATTTTTGAGTCTAAAGCAGGCAATTCATTTGAAATAAATTTCTTCTTTTCAGAAATCATATTGTCATGGTATTCAACCATGTTTTCAAAAGACTTTTGAAGTTCCCCAAGAACTTTTGTTGCTTGTTGATATATCTGTCTTAGTTGGTCAATGTCGATACTAGAATTGGAAGCTTCTAATTCTGATAATGTTTCATGTATTAAATCTCGTCTGATATTTAACTTGCTGATTTCAGAACTTTGTTTATTAATGAGATATTTTAACTGATTAAGGGCATCAAGGTCGGCTTCAAAGTTTTCATTCAAATTCAACTTCGATTTTTTAAAATTGAGGTCTTCTATTTCGCTTTCAATTAATGATAACGTGGCTTCAAAAGCTGATTTAGTTTGCACTTTCTCTAACCTTTTTCTAAAAGTATCTTCTTGCTTTATTTTGCTTAATAGTTCCTGTTTGTTATTCCCTTTTGTAAACTCACACCCCAATAAATACAAATGCAATGTTTCATACTCAGCGTCTGAAGTATATCGGTCAAGTGTTTTAAGAGTATTGTTTATGCTTAAATCTTTGTATCGTATATTATGAGATATTATTTGTCTAAGAGTTGGTTTATCTGCTAAATGTTCTGGAAATAGTATTTCCGTAAGCTTTGATTCAAATTCATCTTCAGTAAGACTTGTTTCATTTACTTTTCTAATCACCTTACTTTTAGAACTTAAAAAATTCCTTTCAATAACTAATTCTTGCGCATTTGGGTCATCAATATTTTCTGTCAAACATAGAGTAATTAGAATTTCCTTGTCAATTAAGTAATCCTTTACAAGAGCGTAAACCTCTTTTTTGTTTTCAGGATCTTCCCAAATGTTCTTCTTGTCTGCACCAAAGCAAAAATCAATAAGCTTTAAAACTGTAGTTTTTCCAACGCTATTCCCTGTTATTTGACCCTCACTATTGTCAACGATAAGATTTATTCCTTTTCTAAATACGATATCGCGAATTACAGAGGCTCCTTTTGAAATTGTAAGTGATTTTAAGAACATAATGCGACTCTCCCTTCTTTAACTTCTGCAATATTTGCAATATACAACCAGTCTAGACATAAAATAAAAACAGGAAAGGCTATTTCTTTAATTTGTTTTACTTCTTGAAAAAGATTAATTAAATCAATTTCACTTTTCTTTTGAAGTACCCGTAAAACTATTGCTCCATTATAATAGATACTGTTGTCAGGATGAATATTATCAGGTAGTAGCATAGTTGTAGTTTTGAGGATTATCAAAAATTTTGCAACGAATAAAAGCATCTACAACTAATATGTCAATACATAATTCTAATTCATCAATGGGGATTTCAACAAAATTTGAACTTTCTAATACCTTATTCTTAACTTTCTCCAAAACTGCAGAAAAAACAGAATCAGAATTTCCAATATTTTTCAGTTTAAGGTATTCTCTTTTAATAGTTGCTAAAACCGAATTGCTTTTATTTGCACCTAATGTATCAAATTCAGAATACTTTTCATCAACTTTTTTGTAATAGACACAATACTCATCAATTATGTCTTTTGAATGTTTCAGGTCATTAAATGATATTTTTCTTTCAATTTCAAAGCTGTTTACCGAATCACTCTTATTTGTTTCGTCCCAAGTTTCTTTAGATAAGATATTTATTACAGAAGCAAGATTTGAATCAAGTTTCACAATATCAATTTCATTACCCAATTCATTTTTTATGAATTTATAAATTTCCTTAAGTTCAGGTGCTTGTTTATTTAAAATATCATTTAAAATAGATGTAATATCGAAAATGTCTGATGTTGGAGAAAAAGATAGAGAGTAAGAATTAGTAAACAACTTCTTCCGCAACTCTGATGCATCTTTTGAGATTGATATAAACTTGAATGAATAATTATTATAACTATCCAATATCTTTTTATTTAAAGCAGATTCTATTTTTTGTTTTGTACAAGTTGCTGATACTTGAATTATTATTCTATTCGTATGGTCAATTAGGTCAATTGCTTCAACATTTTGAAGTTTTGAGTTTTGGTTCTCAAGTTTATATCCGTATAATAGATTAAAAAAATGTAGATAGAAGTTCTCTGAATGTAAATGAATATCAAGAAGGTTCAACTTTCCCCTTGTTTCAATTCTCCTTGCTAGAATATGAAGTTTCTCTTCTATGTAATTAAAGTAAGGATTCCTATTCATTTTATTTAAATCATTTGATGCAAATATACTTAATTTGATTTCAACTCACCCCCCCAGACGTAGCACTTTTCCCTCATTGGCTATAACGTAACTATACGTCTACTAATAGATTTTATTCAAAACTAATTAATATTTTAGGATTCTGATAGAATTGAGTTAGAGAACGCATAACATATGCGTTCTAGCTAGGCTTTTTGGAAGATTATTTTAACAGTTTAAATTAATATACTACAATTGCACTTTCATTACATAACTTTTAGCAAGGATAGATGTAAACCACTAATTGATCTTTGGATGAAAATGAAAAGAAGGTCATATTACAATACTAAATGGTACAACTTTTCCAATGTTGTAAAACGTAGAGATGGGTATAGTTGTCTTAAATGCGGGCGAAAAGAACCAAATGTTGTACTTCAGACTCATCATACGACATATAAGCCTGATATAGAGCTTTGGGAATACCCTCATAGTGATTGTATAACTTTATGTAAGGGATGTCATGCCAAGAATCATGGTTTGATAGAACCTGATTATGGCTGGACTCTAATCTCAATATATGATTTGGAAGATTTGTCTGGTATTTGCGAAAGAAAAGGCTGTGGAAAAGAAATTAGGTATGAGCACGTAACATACCATCCTCAATGGGGTTACAAAACTGTTGGCAGCACTTGTATTGAACATTTAACCAGAGAAGATCAATTCATAAGTCATGAAGTCTTAAAAATATTTAAGAAAACTAGTGACTTTGTAAATACTTCAAATTGGCAAAGTGGACTTACAAAGAATAGAAATGAATATATCTTCAATACTCATTCTCATCATCAGATCCGAATTTATGGAAAAGAGAATTATTATTCATTTCAAATTGCACTGAAACAAAAAGGTGAAAAATGGTTCGACTATCATGATTTCATTCCAGCTAAGAACAAGAATCTTGACCAGGTAAAGGAGCTTGGTTATATTGTTCTAAAAGGATTGATAACTGAAAACGAATCGGAAAAGGAATTACTTAGAAATATATATAAAAGAATTAGATAATAAGATACTTCCATACAGCTAACTTAATCTAATTGTACTCAGAAAGCCACTCCCACAAGCTTTGCATGCTCAATAATCAATCCCATATCCTGAGTGAAAAAGTTCGATATTTGTCCCGTCCCTGCTACAATGGCAAAAGCCTCTGATTTTCAGAGGCTTTTGTTTTTTACAGTAATACCAAAAACACTTTAACCACCTGATATTGTAAAACTTGACAGGTTCGATTCCTGTTAAAGTAAATTGCAATTTTTATTATTTCCAGTCACAATATTACCACTTCATGTTTGTCTTTGATTGTTTTACACCAAGTTCTTGAACCAATAATCAAACATTGCTCTAAGAGAAGAAAATCGTATATAAAGTCAAATCTTTCATAAATTTGAGAATTATATATTCAATTATGAAAAGCAAGGGCGATATTATTATTTATCAGACAGCGGAACATGAAGCCATTGTTGACGTTAGGTTTGAGGAAGAAACAGTTTGGTTGACCCAGAAATTAATGGCCGAACTATTTGATAAGGACTCCGATACTATTGGATTGCATTTGAAAAATATTTATTCTGAAGAGGAATTGGAAGAAAGAGCAACTACCGAGTTTTTCTCGGTAGTTCAAAAGGAAGGGAAACGAAATGTACGAAGAAATATCAAGTTTTATAATCTTGATGCTATCATTTCTGTTGGATACAGAGTTAATTCAAAAAGGGGTACACAATTTCGAATATGGGCTACCAACAGGCTAAAAGAACATCTGGTTCAAGGCTATACTATAAATGAGAAGAGATTGCTCCAACTTTCAGAAAATCTGAATGACCTTGAAAATATTATCAAGCAAATTCACAAGACTTCTGAAAACTCTGTATTGAATATTGATGAAGCTAAAGGCTTGTTAAATATTATTAATAATTATACAAGGACTTTTGTACTGATCAACAAACATGATTCAGGCACACTCTTAATTGAAAATACTACACATGAGTTAACCTATATAATTGAATATAAAGAAGCTTTAACAGCTATTGATAAGCTCAAAAAGAGCTTAATAGAAAAAAAAGAAGCATCTGATGTATTTGGGAAACAACTTGGTAGTTCATTAAAAGGGTGTCTGGAAAATATCATTCAAACATTTGATGGTGTTTATCTATATTCAAGTATCGAAGAACAAGCTGCACATTTACTCTATTTTATAATAAAAAATCACCCCTTTGTAGATGGTAACAAGAGAATCGGTGCATTTTTGTTTATTTGGTTTCTTGAAAAAAACAAACACCGTTTTACAGAAAAAGGAAAACTTAAAATTGATGAAAATGGTTTAACGGCTCTGGCATTATTAATTGCTTATAGCCACCCTGACCATAAAGAGACAATGATAAAACTGATTATTAATATGATCAATAAATTTCCTGAATGGTAACAAACAAGAAGCAAATTGAGTGATATGAAATGAGCCCAATTTTTAGAATTAACGAAAACCATTGTGGTCATTACATTAAGAAAAATGTGCCCGCCTGAATGTCATAGTCGGGCAGGCTTTTCCGAAGACCTAGTCCGAAGTTACAGACCATTCATTAATTTATTTTTTAAAGTATTATATTATCAAAGTTATCTGAATGACTCATTATCAGGCTAATATCATTATCAAATCGATAGTTAGGATTATTAGAAAAGTTCGATATTTGTCCCGTCCCTGCTACAATGGCAAAAGCCTCTGATTTTCAGGGGCTTTTGTTTTTTAATAGATTAAGTCTTTCCATGAGACAACTTTACCCAAATTCCTTTCATGATTATCATTGCCAGCATAAACCAGTTGCTTAATTAATTTGTAGCTTTTTGCGTGTTTCTCAAAATAGGAAAGTCCTTTAAAATGCCGTGGCATAATTGTCTGATTGGCTTTTATTTCAGTAATGTAAAGATCGTTTTCTTTGAAATACAGAAGATCAACTTCGTTGCCATGTGAGTCTCTCCAAAACCATAAATCGTTTATTTCATCAAGATGATACATCCTTTTAAAATATTCAGCAATAATTAAATTCTCAAACAGATTTCCTTTAATGGGATGTGTATAAAGATCTTCAGTCTGTTTGATCTTTAAAAGGAAACATAGCAAACCTGTATCATAAAAATATAGTTTGGGAGTTTTTACAACTCTTTTACTGAAGTTTTCATGATAGGGTTGAAGACTAAAAACAATATAACTACTTTCAAGTGCTGATAACCAAGATTTTGCTGTTGGTTGAGTAATTCCAATCTCCCTTGCAATATCATTTAAATTCAATAGCTGTCCAGCACGAATTGCTACGATTCCAAGGAATTTTTTAAAAGAATTCTGATCTCTTATACCAATTATTTGACTTACATCTCTTTGAATATAAGTCTGAATATAATTTGAATAATATGTTCGAGGTTTTATCTTTCTGTCAAATATTGCTGGATAAAATCCGGTAATTAGGTTCGCTAAATAATCTTTGTTTAATATTCCCCCATCCTTCATTTCCAATAGGTCAAAAGGAAATAATTTGAATATTGCTACTCTTCCTGCAAGACTCTGGGTAATCTCCTGCATTAAATGGAAATTCTGCGAACCTGATAGAATATACTGTCCCATTTCATTTGACTCATCCACCTTTGTTTGAATATATGAAAATATATGGGGTACCCTTTGAGCTTCATCGATAATAACTTTTGAAGCATACCTTAATAAAAATCCGTTGGGATCACTGTCAGCAAATGCCCTGTTGTCCGGATTTTCAAGACTTACATAATCATATTCACTAAAGAGATCTTTTAATAATGTTGTTTTTCCCGATTGTCTGGGGCCGGTTAATGCAATTACCTGGTATTTTGTTATCATTGCTAATAAAGAGTGGGCAATGTTCCGTTCAATTTTCATAGTACAAACATACGTTATATCTTGAATTTACACGCTTCTAATTTTGAATATACACATTATTCATTTTTATATTACACAGTTTATATTTTGAATTTGTACATATTGGACTGCAAGTTTACATGATCAATAATTAATCCGACATCTATCATGATATAGTTCGATATTTGTCCCGTCCCTGCTACTAGGACAGAAGCCTCTGATTTTCAGAGGCTTCTGTTGTTTAATAGATTTCTCTAATGAGCTGACAATGTAAATATTGGTGGTTCGATTCCTGTTCAATGTCTTTTGGTTTATTACTATCTTCACCAGAAGATTATTTCTAAATTCTTTTATGGGAGGATGTTAGAAACTTACTGATGTGCATATGCTTTATTCCTTTATAATCCTCTGCAAACTCATCAGCTGATACAACAATCTTCTCATAATTATCTTCTATTCTTAGAAGATTCCCAAATTCTCTTTCTCTAACTTTTTCGTCAGGCAGCAGATAGGCAACCTGTATATATTTGGTTTCATTTCCTTTTTGAGCAACAAAATCAATTTCTCTTTCCTGGTGTTTTCCTATATAAACTTTATAGTCCTCATAGATTAACTGATTATACACCAAATTCTCGAAAATATTTCCTATTTGATTGCCAGTATATGGAATAATGGCATGTTTCAATCCTAAATCGGAGAAAAAGTATTTGTCATTTATCTCAAATCTTTTTTTACCAATGATATCGAGGCGTTGCACTTTATTAATAAAAAATGAGTTGGCAAGAAATTTAAGGTAATTCATAACAGTATTAACTGATAAACTAACTCTTTGTGCTTTTAAAAAATCGCTGATTCTTTTTGATGACACATAACTCCCGAGGTTATCAGATAAATATTCAACCAACCGCTCCAAAAAGTCAATATCCCTGATACTGTATCTTGCTACAATATCTTTTAAAATAATTGTATTGTATATGCTTTTCAGATAACCATATACGATTTCATCATCAAAAGGCAGATGAATTAAATAAGGCATTCCTCCATACCGAATATATTTATTTAAGGCATCATTGTTATTTTCCAATTTATGAATCTGCAAAAATTCATTGAAGGAAAGGCTGCTGATATGAAACTCTATAAAGCGTCCTGAAAGATGTGTGGCCAAATCCCCGGATAACATTTTAGCATTGCTTCCGGTACAATATAAATCAATCCCTTCTACAAGCATTTGCCTTAATGCAATTTCAAATTCATTTATTTCCTGTATTTCATCAATAAATACATAGTTTGTTTTGTTTTTGGATAATTTAGATTTTACATACTGAAATAAATCTTCTGCTTCTTTTATGAACTTAAAATCATTATGCTCCTTGTTGATATAAATAACATGGGCATTTTTATCTTCTTGTTTAATAAAGTCAATAATTTGAATGAGAATAGTTGTTTTCCCAACACGTCTTTGTCCTGTCAGGACTTTAATTATGCTTTTGCCGATAAATGGCTTCACCTTATCCAAGTACTTTCCCCTAATATACGCAGTCTTCATAATGAAATGTTTTTTCAAATATACAGTATAATTTCATTATAATGAAAACAGTGAGTATGGTGGGGAGTTATAAACTGAGAAATTTTAATGAATAGCACCTCCTGTTAGAAAAAAAGGTAAAACTTCATTTTACGAAAACTATTATAACCACTGCATTAAGAAAAATGCGCTTTTCTGAAGGCAAAGTCTGAAGTTACAGACCATTCATTAACTTGTTTTTTGAAGTATTATATTATCAAGGTTATCTGAATGACTCAGTATCAGGCTGATATCATTATCAATTCGATAGTTTGGATTATTAGAAAAGTTCGATATTTGTCCCGTCCCCGCTACAATGGCAAAAGCCTCTGATTTTCAGGGGCTTTTTTTTTTGATGATTTTACATGCAGCCACTTAACTCCCTGAATTAGTATTGTTTGACTGATTCGATTCCCGTTCAACTGTATTTTATTAAACATACCATATAAGAGTTTTGTTAGCCTTGTAAAGTATCGGAAAATAAGAACCCCACACACCTCATTTTTCTTTAAAAAGAACATATTGCAACTATAAGATCATTTATATAATCTTATTTAGTATCTTTGATGCCAAATAAACATTAGATGATACGAGAAATTTCCAAAGATCAGGTATTAGACCGAATTCGCTATGAGAATCCATGGTGGATAGAAGGCGTAATTGAAGCTGATTACAATGAGATGCCACGAAGATTATACTTTGAACTATTTAAGCCATTGGTCAAAGAAAGAGAAATTAGAAGAGCAGTGGTATTGATGGGGCCAAGAAGAGTTGGAAAGACAGTTATGCTCTATCATATGGTTCAGGAATTGATCGAAAATGGAGCAAATCCAAAAAAAATAATATTTATAACCATAGAAAATCCCATTTATAACAATATATCTCTTGAACAACTTTTTATTTATTCAAAAGAAGCTACTGGTCTGACTGATAAATCTGATTGGCACATAATATTTGATGAAATACAATACTGCAGAGATTGGGAGGTACATTTAAAATCACTGGTAGATAGCTATAGAAAAGATAAGTTTATCGTATCTGGTTCCGCAGCAGCTGCCTTAAAGTTTGCAAGTAATGAAAGTGGGGCAGGTCGATTTACAGATTTCTTACTTCCTCCCCTTACCTTTAATGAATACATATCTTTAAAAGGTTTGGACAGACTCATTAAGCCTATACAGCTAAATTGGACTGATAAACAGACAGAATTTTATTCGACAAGTCATTTAGATGAGCTTAACAGGCATTTTTTGGATTACATCAACTTTGGAGGCTACCCTGAAGTTATACTTTCTGAGAGAATTCAAGCGAACCCAGGGCGATATATTAGGCAAGATATTGTAGACAAAGTTATACTTAGAGATTTACCTAGTCTCTATGGTATAAGCGACACAAGAGAGTTATATTCTTTGTTCACAACAATTGCATACAATAGTGGAAGTGAATTTTCGCTTGAGACCTTGAGTAAACAATCACAAGTACCTAAAAACACTTTAAAAAAGTATATCGAATATTTAGAAGCAGCATTCCTAATAAAGCAAGTAAAACGAATTGATCAAAGTGGGAAAAGATTCAAACGAGATAATTTTTTCAAAATTTACTTAACGAATCCTTCATTAAGAAGCGCATTATTTACACCTATAACTGCTACGGATGAAATGATAGGAAATATGGTTGAAACAGCAATATTTGCTCAATGGATGCATAGGGATTGGTTTACACCCTATTACGCCAGATGGAGCAATGGCGAAGTGGATATGGTTGGACGAAGCGATAATACGTTGAAGCCTATTTGGGCTCTGGAGATCAAATGGTCTGATCGATATTTTGAAAAACCAAAAGAATTAAAAAGTTTAATCAAATTTTGTCAAGAAAATAGTATTAAAACACCAATTGTTACGTCAATAAGTAAAGAAGGGGAAGTTGAATTTGCAGACATTCATTTCCAATTTTTACCTTCATCAGCTTATGCATACACAGTCGGGAAAAATACGCTTGACATGAAAATAAATAAATAAACCACTATGGACTTAATGTGCCATGATAACAAATAAGAAGCAAATCTTGTTTTATGTGCTGTGTAGTATAACTTCATTTTTACGAAAACTATTAAACCACTGCATTAAGAAAAATGTGCCCGCCTGAATGTCATAGTCGGGCAGGCTTTTCCGAAGGCCTAGTCCGAAGTTACAGACCATTCATTAACTTATTTTTTGAAGTATTATATTATCAAAGTTATCTGAATGATTCAGAATCAGGCTAATATCATTATCAACTCGATAGTTCGGATTATTAGAAAAGTTCGATATTTGTTCCGTCCCTGCTACAAAGGCAAAAGCCTCTGATTTTCAGGGGCTTTTGTTTTTGCCTAAATTTTAAAAAACCTTTAACTTCCTGATATTGTATGATTTGATTGGTTCGATTCCCGTTCTATTTTATTGTAGGCAACCCATATCATTCAACTATAAAAATAGTAAAAATGGTCCGGTAATTTGTACCATTCTATCGGAAAAGACTATTTTTCTTAAGGCCTTATTACCAGTAACTTCTAATAAGTCTTAATTTCATATTTCATTTATGACCAATCCAAAAATCATTTTTGCTTGTTGTTTGTTACCTGGCAGCAATACAATATGGAGACATAAAAGAAAACTCTTTGTATTTCGGATCTACACTAAAAAACCTCCCCAATCTCGGATCATAAATCCTCGCCCCCAAATCCAATGAGTTTCCAGTGCCTTTTATGGCTGGGTCATTTTCTTTACCGTTAAAACCGAACCTATAAGCATTTGAACACCTTAAGATACATGATAACCAGTTGTTTACACTACAATGCTGCACTTCTGTGGTTTGATTTTGTTGAAACGATTTTTCTAAACTGTTTGCCGAAAGGAATGATATGTCAATTTTTAGGCAGCCCATAATGTGAGTGTAAAGTTATGGATTTTGGCAAGGTAAGGGTCCGAGTTGAAAACTCGAACCTGCAAACATACTTGGAAGAGCTGGGAACTGTTTAAGTAAAAAACATATAGCCATCTGTATCCTCAAATTCAACACCTGTTATGTTGTTTTTTGCAAATTCATCCTTTAATCGTTCTGACACATAAGTATTACTATCAATTAAGCCTATTCTAAATAAATCATAAGAATAATCCATCTGTTTAAACAAACTCAGTTTTGTTGGTTTAACAATACTCCATGATTTAATAGAATTTCTTAGTTCAAAATAATCATCTATTGATTTAAGCAATACTTCCTTACGACCTTCAGATGTTTTTAACCTGAAAACTGAATTTTCAAAATCAATGTATTCAGTTAATTCAGAGGTATAGTGCATCCAGTAATATTGAACCCTCATTTTTTTAAAATACAAACAAGCATTAAAAAGCTTATAATCCACAGTCTTAAAGTTTTCAACAATCTTGAGGAATTGAGAACTAATAATCAAACCTATTAATGAGTTCAAAAACGATGAACTAACTAAATCCGTATATTTCGAACGATTGTTTAAAAGCAATCCATCAAAATCAAAATTAATACACGGTAACTCTGAAGGGAACTTATTAGTTAACATATATGAATCAAGCTTATCTTCATCATAATCTTTTTTATGATCAATAACTTGTGGATAAATTCCAATTTCCTTGAGATTTGTACTTTCAATTAATCTATAATATTTCATTTTTAATTATTCTATAAATTCAAATTCAAATCATTAAGTTTCACTTTTGGATTCTCATCGATTACCTTAATAATATCATTATACGTACTATTCAAAAAATCATAAGCATCTTTATCTGTAAAATTTGGATTCAATTTAGAAAAATTTTCAATTTCATCAAGAACCTGTGCATCATATTTAGGTGAATGACCATGTGTCCCTGAACCGTTCTTATAAAGATATTTCTCTAATGGTATTTTATTTGCGAGTTTTCCCTCAAAGTCAAACCCTTTCCTAATTGCCGCTTTAACTACTAGGTTACTTTTAAGGTTTTTCGGAATAACATGATGCCATTCAATTTTATTTATAAAACCAGCAGTCCTTCTTGCAATCCTGTTTAATGCAGTAGTTCCTTCTGATACTCCGACAATACTGCTTAAAGCTGCCAGTTTAATCTGCTTTACCTGATTCAATGAAAATTTTCCTGCTTTAATTGCCTTCAAAAATGCTCCTCCACCGAGAGCTGATTCCGCTGCAGTCCAAATCAATGTACCATGAGCATATCCCTGAGCTCCAGACCCTTCTAACCCAGTGAATTCTTTTATATAATTTCCTAATGCTCCTTCTATCATATCTACAGCATTACCTCTAAGTTCAGAATCAGTAGCTATAGCAACGATGTTTTTCCTTAGCTCTTTTGTTCTTCGATAATCGAGAACAGCCATGCCAATGAATCCATATGGACCAGCTATCTGTGCTGCAGGAATATACTTATATAGTTCTAATGCAAATTTCGTCCCTTCAGCATAAGAATCCATTATACCTGCAAACAAACCTGCTGAATACCCATTTCTAAAACCCCACTCCTTTAGACCTGGAATAATTCCCCTACCATCATAATCAATAAAAGAGATTGGGCAATTCAGGGCATATGCATATGGGCTTGCATAAGGATATTTACTGAAATCAGGATCAACAGAAATAAACCTTGCTAGTCTTCCATCATAAATGCTCCTGGCTCCAAAGTTATAAGATAATCCAGCACCTCTAATCTCATCATCTTTTTCCATACCGTTAAAACCGAACCTATAGGTACTAACACCCTTTTTAGTAATTGGTTCCCAATTACATAGGGAGCCCAAATTTCCTTGCGGGGCGTATACGTACGGAAAAGTTGGGGAAATATGTGAGTAAGCGTAATTCATCTGTGCTTTGTGCTTTAAAGATAGCTATTTACTGTAATTTCTAACATAAATAACCGAACTAAAAGGTTCCTTTATTTGTACCATGCTCTCGGAAAAACAAACTTTTCTGAATGCATTGTGTATAAGAGACTCTTGCTCTTTATATACTATTATTATTAATGCGGTAATTCAAATTTGATCTCAGTAGGTTGCCTTGCAGAAAAGCTATACAGATTCAAAATCATACCTTTCTACACCATTGTAGTACATTTTTACATCAATATTTTCATGTCTCCATTTGCAGACTTCATTTGCTAAAGAATTTAAACTTTTTTTATTTTTTATAAGGAATTTATACTCATACTGTTTATTTGAATCAGTAAATTTAAAATAATTATTGATTCCTTGATAAGTACTTGAACTTAATGGCCCATAGGCCTGTCCTTCATATTCGTTAATCTCAAAATAAATATTCTTAAGTTCTTCTAATTTATAAATTGTTTCAACCTCATTAGATATTACAATATCTTCACTATTCAAAACAAATTCCCCAACTTCATGATAGGATGTTAACATATTAAAAAATACCCATAAAAAAATAGCTGAAAATCCTACATAAAATTGATTAGTTAGTAAGTTCATTGTAATCCAACTTGAATTAATATAACCTAGTACAAGTTCAATTAATAATGCAACAATAAATATTAAAGATAGCTTTCGTAAAATCTTTGTTGAGTAAAAGATAAATTTCTTCCTTTCAGCAATAGTAAATTTCATACTAATCATTTATTCTTGAGTTCTATCATATTGTACACTTGTTACTTGATCAACTATTAAATTTAATAATTTTCTATATGAAACAATAGCTTCTTCAGATGAATATTCTGGCATAACATTCTCTAACTGTGGTAAACCGACATTAACACCTATATCAATCAAATCACTCGTTTGTTTTGAAATTGCAGGAAAAAGTAATTGCTGTACGGCTTTATTCTTCACTAAACTTGTCACTCCACCAGTTACAACCAATGCTGCATTCATTGTTCCCATAACAGCAGTTTTGCCTGTATATTCTTCATCCTCCATATTTGTACCTGTTACATACCCCTTTATCATGTCAGCAACACTAAAAATTGGATTTGCATCACGGATCGCTTTGACAAAAAAAGGCGGTTTATGACAATCAATATTACTTCTTTCGACAAATGTGCCACCCCTCTCTATAGCTTCAAAACCTGGATCTACTTGCACTCTAATTTCTTGATTGGCATTAATCAAAATATTAACTGAAAAAGTTTGAATATTATTGACAATAATCTTAGCCTGTTCCTCAGTAAAATTTTGCAAATATGGTTTCAAGAATTTTATTGCATTAACGCCATACTGATCAACTGATGTGCTAAACTGATCTCCTTGAACTTTTTCTCCATTAAGTTGAGCAAATTCTAACCCCTCTAGTTCAACTCCATCAAGTAGTCTATTCTCACTAAATGCATAAGGTGAATTATACGCATATTTTGCAGCTAAAGGATCCACTGCAAAGAATCTACCCAACCTAGGATCATGCATTCTGTACTTATAATTGACTGAGTTTCCTTCTCCTTTGATTTCGTTGTCTTTTTCCTGCCCTTGGAACCCGAACCTATAAGTCCCTGAACACCTTAAGGCAGATGATATCCAATCATTTAAACAACAATACTGCGCTTCTGTAGATTGATGATGCAATAAATGTTTTTCTATTATCTCAAGTTTTAAGCAGCCCATAATATAAATGTAAAGTTATGGGTTTTTCATATCCTTCATTTAATTGACGAAAATATCTTTGTTTAATACTTGATTTGTTTATGATTATTGCTTTTATTTGTTCAGGTTTTGAGTTAAATTTTTTGCTCTTGCTTTAGTATTATTTAAAACAGTGAACACTACTATCGTATAGAATGCCATGTAAGGGTTCTGGCGTTCAATTCTCCATTGAAATAATCAGGGAGCGAATGGAATGTTTTGAAATGCAATCCAATTTCGAATTAACTCAAACTATTGTGACACAACATTAAGAAAATTATGCCCGCCTGAATGACATAGTCGGGCAGGCTATTTTGAAGGCAAGGTCTGAATTTATAGACAATTGTACGAGCAAAACTAATATATTCATTGAGGTGGAGATGCAATTCCAAAACAACAATTAAATATCTGTGGTTGGTTCAATATTATGCCAATATCCTTTATGATATTACTATGAGGATTGCTTGAAAAGTTCGATATTTGTCCCGTCCCTGCTACAAATTAACGCCTTTCGTGCAAACTAAGGGCGTTTTTTGTTTTTAGGAGCCGCCTGAGGGGTCATTAATGTGTTCATATAAGAGCAAACAACACTAATTTCAATCAATAATACATCTGTCAGAAAATTCACTAATGCTCTCTTGTACCCTTATACATTTAACCCGGCTGGTAATTGCTTAAAAGTAAATTAAGCCATATTATTACACACGCTCTATTTGGAGTTTTAAACTCATACGAGAGGTTAAGTCTTTCATTATTTGTACTATCTGCCAAATTCCCAATATATGTTTTTGTATCGATTTTCTATATTTCACTTCCCTTTCAAATACAATCCATACTAAAATTTAGTTTCTGCTAGTTTCAAAGATTAGAATAGTAAGTTGTCTAAAATCAAATCGGACAATGAAACCATTCCTATGTATTCCCCATTTTCTTCAACTGGAGCCATCCTGAAACCAACCTTCATCAGCAAACTTGCAACGTAGCGCACGTCCATATTAGCTTGTACGCATATAGCAGGCTTGGTCATTATCTCAAAAACATTAACCTCCTCTGATGTTTTGTCAGGAATAATTACACCTTTAATACAATCATGAACGTTCACAATTGCATAGGCATCTTGCTCGTGCCGTTTTTTAACGATTAAAGCTTCAACCTTTTCTTTACGCATTATTTCAACCGCCTCCTTGGCAGTAGCCATACCATCTACGAAAACTATCTTTTTCGTCATGACATCCTTAGCACTCTGAAAACTTCTTTTTGCATCCATGTATACTCTGTTATTTATGTTATATCCACTAATGAATTTTATTATAAAGCCATGCAATGGCTTATGCTTTCCTTGTAATGTAAATATGAGAAATCCTTTATCGATTTGCTCTAAAAATACTTGTCACGAGCCTGATCCTTGAATTTCTTCATTTGAGTATCTAAGCCCGCTATATGTTCTACTGGTAAAACAAATGCAATGCCTGTACCTGGCTTATCAAATTTGCCCGCCAACTGTATGACTTTCATAAGGTTTTCTACAACGTGTTCTTCCACAAGAAACACAATAATATCTGTTTGAGCCTCAATACTTAGTCCAAAAAAGGACTTTGCTTCATGCATTCCTGTGCCTCTGGCAGGTATAATTGTAGCTCCGGTAGCTCCCGCTTCCTTCACAGCGTCAACCACAGCATCTGTAATGTTGGGTTTGACAAAGGCCATTATTAATTTAAACTGCATCTTTATTAATTTTTATATTTAACAATCGTGATTTCAATTCCATGAATTGTGCATATCCCAAAACTGTAATAATTGGGAATAAGCTGGCAAATGCGATGAGCCCAAATCCATCAATCGCAGGGTTTCTGCCTGGTACTGTGCTTGATAGTCCTAATCCGAGTGCAGCTACCAGCGGAACAGTCACAGTTGAAGTAGTAACTCCTCCTGAATCATAGGCTAAGGCAATTAGTCTTTTAGGCGTAAAAAAAGTCTGAACGATTACAATAAGATATCCTACCATGATGTAGATAAATAAGGATGTTCCTGTAACAATTCTGAATGTTCCTAGCGCCAATGCAAAAGCTACTCCAAGCGCTACTGTAACACGAAGTCCCTTTTGACTTATTGTTCCAGCAGAAACCTCATCGGCTTTTATTGCAACAGCAATAAGTGAGGGTTCAGCAATAGTAGTAGAAAAACCTATTAATGCTGCAAAAATGTAAATCCAGTAATATGACCACCATTTTGATGGTTCACCTGATGAGATTCCGATAAAGGCTGGATCAGATAATTGAGTTGCCATGATCTTTCCAACAGGGAAAAGTGCTTTTTCTAGTCCCACCAAAAAAAATGCAAGTCCAAAAACGACTAAAACCCCTCCAAAAATCACTTTTTTAAGATGGGGTATGGATTGTTTTAGTACTACAATTTGAAAAAAAATGATCACTATTAAAATAGGCAATACATCTCGCAGTGTTGAAAGCAATACCAAAACAAAATCCATCAAAAAATCCAACATTAGTCTATATATTTCTTAAAACCAAAATAAGCCATATGCCATCACAAAAATCATTGGTAGAAGCGAAGCAAATGCAATCAGGCCAAAACCATCTGTTAACGGGCTTCTTCCTTTGATCACAGTAGCAAGCCCAACCCCTAAAGCCGTTACTAATGGAACAGTAATCGTAGAGGTAGTAACTCCTCCTGCATCGTATGCCAGACCAATAATCTCTTTTGGGGCTATTATGGTCATCAACATAACCAAAATATATCCACCGATGATTAAATAGTATAAAGGCCAGCCCTTAAGAATCCTTAATACTCCAATAACGATAGCTAAGCCAACTGAAAAAGCCACAGTCAATCGCAATCCTAAAGCATAAAAATCCATAGTTTTTTGACTGCTTTCAATTAAGCCAGCACCAGAAGTTATTATTGAAGCCTCCTTTGCCACTGCAATTAAGGCAGGTTCTGCAATCGTTGTAGAGAAACCAAGAACAAAGGAAAAAATCATTAGCCACATAAGGCTTCCTTTTTTTGCAAGTGCGAAAGCCATCGACTCACCAATTGGAAATAAACCAATCTTCAAGCCTTCTACGAATAGCATCAACCCCACTATTACAAACAGGAAACCGAATATTACTTCTCCAATTTGAGGAAATGGCTTTTGAATAACAACAAGCTGAAAAAAAACAACTACCACTATTATCGGAATCATATCCATAAGTGCAAGTTTTAATTTCTGTAGTACAGCAAGGATGAATTGTTTATATCTCACTATTTTTTTTCTGCTTAATGTGTAGCGAAGTTACATGAACCTTCAAAATGAATGAATAAATCATTACTTATTCTATTTATACGCGAAGAGATAATTGACAAAATATAGTCAGTAAGGTTATTTGCTTTTAGTATATCTTTTTTGCTCGAGCGTGCTTTATTCTGTAAATTAGGTCTAATTGTGGAAGCTCTTTGTACATTTCATATGAAGTCAAATATCCCAAATATCTACCCCAACAAACTTTGCGTGATCAATAATTAATCCCGTATCTAGAATGATATAGTTAGATATTTGTCCCGTTCTTTCTACAGAAACCGCAACTTATTTATTTACACATGGATCAAGTTACAGACTTAATTCATAGAACCAAATAGGATACATATTTTCTCAATAATAAGTAAATATTTACCTCAATTATTTGCTTATTACTGGCAAGATTTTGGCAATATGGTTTGACAATCAATCGTATCAAGTAATTTGATTATATGTATATTTTCAATCGCAATAATTTTACTGAGCTATTAGCTTTACAACCCAATGTTATTTCATAGAATTAAAATATTCAGACTCATATTTCTTATGATTATCCTTTTTGGTTATGGCGTACAAGCAAATACCATTACTGTTATTGAAGAACCATCGATACCTACAAATAATCAAGAAAATAATATGACAATAGACAATGATACTATTGATGATGATCAAATAAGTCAAACGGATGATTTTTGTTCACTGGCAAAACTTAATAGCGAAATTTCAATCTTACAGAACTACTTCTTAATTCCACAAACAAGCATCTCTATTTGGCAACCTCCTAAGATTTCCAACTAAAACTACGAATATTTCAGATTTGTATGAGCAGAAACTCATTCTACTAAATTTGAAATGAGTATCCATTTCGATGCAAATGGATGTTAATAGTTGTTTACAATAATAATACAGGAATACAACACCGATTAATCAGTATATGACAACATACCAGAAAATGAATGTATTACATCGATATTATCGAAAAGCGATGTTTTACAAATTTTTAAAGAACACAGCATTTAAAGCGGGCTTAATTATTCTTGTTTTTACAGGAGTATTATTAGTACTGGAGTATTTTTTTATCGATATCCATGCGATTCTCAATACTTTAGTTACCAGCTTTAAACCAGCAATAGTGTTTTTAGTTTTTTTAGTTTCAGAAAGTATTCTAGGCTTATTACCTCCTGAGGTATTTATTGCATGGAGTTCTAAATCGGCTAATCCCTGGTTCTTTCTAATCATTTTAGCAACATTATCATATATTGCAGGTATTTTTTCCTACTTCCTTGGTCGATATATATTTCTTATTCCTGCTATCCAAAATCATATTGAAATCAAGATTGCAAAGCATATGATAAATCTACGAAAATGGGGTGGTCTATTAGTTGTTATTGGTGCAATATCTCCCATTCCTCATTCAATTGTAAGTTTAGCTTCAGGATTAATAAAGTTTGATTTTAAAAAATATCTACTTTGGGCCTTGTTCAGGTATATTCGCTTTATAATTTATGCTCTTATAATTTTCAAACTGTTGTAAAACAATGATATCATTTTTTCATTGAATTTCTATTAAAGTAAACTGAAAACATGGAAATATCCAAAAGCACGAAAAAATCCAGAATACTATCCTTTGTTGAAAAGAGAGGGAATGCACTTCCTCATCCGGCAAGTTTATTTGGAATACTTGCATTAATTGTTTTGCTATTATCAGTAATTGGATATTACTTAGGCTGGAATGCTTTACATCCGGCAACTGGAGAAACTATAAATACAATCAATCTGCTTTCAAAAGAAGGATTTCATAAAATTCTTTTGGAAATGGTTGAAAACTATACTGGATTTGCTCCATTAGGAATTGTTATGGTTGCCTTATTGGGAATTGGAATAGCTGAAAGCAGTGGATTAATTAGTGCAGCTATCAGGTTGATGATCATAAAATCACCAACTAAAATTATAACTTTTGTAGTTGTTTTAGCAGGTATACTCTCAAATATTGCCTCAGATCTTGGCTATGTACTTATTATCCCATTGGGAGCAATCATCTTTCAATCTGTTGGCCGACATCCCATTGCTGGAATGGCAGCTGCATTTGCAGGCGTTTCAGGTGGCTTTAGTGCTAATTTATTCATTGGAACAATTGACCCATTGCTTGCTGGTATATCAACAGAAGCTGCAAATATTATAGACAAGGATTACTATGTTTTACCAACAGCCAATTACTATTTCATGGTTGCATCCACATTCATTCTTGCATTTGCTGGCACATGGGTAACAAACAAATTTGTTGAACCTCGACTAGGCAAATATTCTGGAGAGGTGAAGGCCGATAAACTTGAAAAGCTTTCAGCCAAGGAAAAGAAAGGTCTGAAGATAGTGGGTATTGTAACAATATTCTTTATCCTTTTAATTGCTGCAGGTCTTTATCCTGAAAATGGTTTGCTTAGAGGACCTGATAATTCTATATTCAAATCTCCTGTTTTAAAAGGCTTCATTGCAATTTTATTTATTATTGCTTCTATTTTGGGGATAGTTTATGGTTTTATAACTGGGAATTTTAAATCTGATTCTGATGTTGTTAAAGGGATGGTCGACAACTTCAAAACTTTAGCAGCATTTTTGGTACTCGTATTCTTTGCAGCACAATTTGTTGCTTATTTCAAATGGAGTAATCTGGGGCTAATTCTTGCTGTTAGCGGTGCAGAATTCATTCAAAGCCTGGATATTGGCCTAATTCCGCTTGCAATTTCATTCATAATTCTTTCTGGAATTATCAATATGTTTATGGGCAGTGCTTCCGCAAAATGGGCTATTTTGGGTCCCGTATTTATTCCTATGTTTATGCTCCTTGGTTACTCACCTGAATTATCTCAAGTTGTTTTCAGAATTGGTGATAGCGTTACAAATATCATATCTCCAATGATGAGTTTCTTTGCTCTGATAATAGTGTATTTTGAAAAATATGATAAAAAAGCAGGAATTGGAACTTTAATATCAACCATGCTTCCTTATTCTTTAGCATTTTTTGTTTTATGGTCTCTATTACTTATTGGATGGATATTACTCAAATTGCCATTGGGTCCTGGGGCAGGACTGTTTTATGGCTAAGAATTCAAAAAAATATGTTCTAAATGATTGTTTGTAAATACAATTAGATGCAAAATGAAATATGATTCAGCTGAATTAAACTCATTATTTCAGTGGCCGCTTTTTTATCATCCCTCCTTTTGCATCTTTTATGCTATGCATCACAATAAATGCATCTTCATCAATTTTGTCGATTTCTGTGTGGAGTTTTGCTAACTCCAAGCGGGTTATTAAGGTATAAACAATGTCAATTGGTTGCAAGTCTTTACCTTCTTTGGCAAATCCTTTTTTGCCAAAGTAAATTGTACAGCCACGACCTAGTTTTTCGGTAATAGCCAACCTGATTTCTTCATTTTTTTCAGATATTATTGTTATTCCTAAATATTCTTCTATTCCAGACACAACAAAATCAACAGTTTTTGATGCAGACAAATAGGTCAGCATGGCATATAGGGAAATCTCAATTGAGAACACATAAGCTGCAGCCATAAAAATAAGCACATTAAAAACAAGGATTACATCACCAATGGTCATTGAAGTTTTTTTGCTAATAAAAACTGCTAAAACTTCCGTTCCATCAATTACAGAACCTCCTCGAATGGATAATCCAATTCCCAATCCAAGAAAGAAACCACCAAACACAGCAATTAAAAGTTTATCAGCAGTTATTATTGGCATGTGAATAAAATGAACAGAAATAGCCAAAAGAATAATGGCCAGCATGCTTCTTAAAGCAAATTTTCTACTGATGGTAGAAAATGCCATGATGATAAAAGGAATATTTACCAAGACTAATAAAACGGACAAAGGAACTCCGGTTAACTCAGTAAGAATAAGCGAAATACCTGTAACACCACCATCAATAAACATATTGGGAAGTAAAAATCCATTTAACCCAACACAAGCTGATAGAATTCCTAAAGCTATAAAAAAACTATCGCGAACTAAATGTTTGAGCTCCACTTTTACTTTTGTGACTTCTTTTTCATATTGCTTAACAGGAAGTTTTTGGTTCTTCTGCTTAATTTTTCTTTTAATCGTTTCTGTAACGATGTATTGATATACTGGATTCATTATTCAAGTGATATTAGTTGAACAAAAACGTATGCTCATTATAATTCATTTTAGCCTTTATTTTCCAAAATTAGAGATTTATAAGTTCAATTTTCTCTTTTAACAATTTTAATTATCCATAAATGCTTTGTTCTACAATGGAAATAACCACAAAAAGTATCCTCCCCTTCACTGTTGCAAGCGTCCACATGTGCCTGAATCATTCTTAGAATTTCCTAATGTGTAATTTAATTAAACTGCGTTCTATACACAATCAATTTTACCTATTTATTAGTGTGCCATACGGCTACCATATTTATCAAATTGGCACATCAATAACCATTTCAGTAATTTATTATCGTGCCATATTAGCAATTTATTTGTATTTTTGGCACATCAATAAATATTCAAGAAAAGCAAAATCATGTCGAGAACAATAGTAGGAAGAGCATATGAGCAGCAAGTTTTAACCGACTCACTAGCAAGCCAAAGATCAGAACTGCTCGCTATTTATGGAAGGAGAAGAATTGGAAAAACCTACTTAATTAGAGAATTTTTTGACAATAAAATTATGTTTAGTTTTACTGGATTAAGCACTGGAAAAAGAGCAGATCAAATAAAAAACTTCATACTTAAACTAAATGAAGTAACGAATGATTTTAAAGATCAGAATCAACCAACTGATTGGCTGGAAGCATTTAGTTATCTCAAAACATTCCTTAAAAGGATTAAAGAATCAAAGAAGAAAAAGGTAATATTTATCGATGAATTTCCTTGGGTGGATTCACACAAATCTGGCTTCTTATCTGCATTTGAAAACTTCTGGAATGACTACTGTACCACAAGAAACGACTTGCTAGTAGTTGTATGTGGATCAGCAGCTTCATATATGGTCAAAAAAATTATTAATAATTCAAAAGGACTCAGTAAAAGAATAACACAAACAATTAAGCTTAAGCCATTCAATCTGCAAGAAACTCAAGCCTTCTTCAAGTATAAGAGAATCCCGATGGAAGAGTATGAAATATTGAAGATTTATATGGTATTAGGGGGTGTTGCTGAATATCTGGAGCACGTAAAAGCTGGAGAGTCAGCTGTAATAACAATAGATCGCTTATGCTTTCAACATGGTGCATACCTGGAAGATGAATACGATGAAGTATTTAAATCTTTATTCAATGAAAATTCATTTCACCAAAAAATAGTGAATACCCTGGCAAAAAATAAGAAAGAAGGGATTAGTAGAGACGAAATCTTGAAAGAATTAAAGATTTCATCAGGCGGAAGGTTTTCCGATTCTCTCGATGAATTGATACTTTCAGGTTTCGTATTAAAATACGATGGGTATAAAAACGACATAAAAACGACACTATATCGAATCTACGATGAATTCTGTTTGTTCTACCTTCAGTTTATGAGACCATATAAAGGGTCAAAATGGATACAAATTTTTCAAAAGCAAGAGTACAAATCATGGTGTGGTTATGCCTTTGAAACAATTTGTTTAAAACATTACAAAGAAGTAAAAAAAGCATTGAAATGCAACCAAATTGAATCCAAAAACTATAGTTGGCATAACCCTAAAGCACAAGTAGATTTGGTTATTGATCGAAATGATGATGTTGTGAATTTGTGCGAAATTAAGTTTTATAATAATGAATTTTCACTTGATTCCAACTACTTACAAGGACTTAGAAATAGGGAAAATCAATTTAGAGCATCTACAAAAACGAAGAAAGGGATTAATACAGTAATGATTACAACTTGGGGGGTAAAATCAAATCAGTATAGCCTGGCAATAGTTACAAACAACTTAACGATGAAATGCTTGTTTGAGTCGATGTGAAAGGCTTTAGAAACTAAACATAATGGGATTAAGTCACAGACTTAATCCAGAGAGAGGAAATAATATGCTTAATAGTGCAGTATACTAAATGCATTAGCAATATACTATGATAGAATGTCCTATCATTTTGCTTATCTTCTTAAGCTATGAAAAAGGTGCAATCCAGAAGAAAATTCATTATAAAATCAATATTTGGAGCTATTCCATTGTTTTTGTTAGGAATAAGCAGCTATGGAAAAGCCATCCGTAAACCTTTTTTACATTTATCTAGACTTTCAAATAAAGCGTTTATGAGCAATGACATAATTATCAAAACCCGTCCATTGGGATTTCAATGGGAAACTGCGAATCCATTTTTGTTTTGTGTGCATCACGAAGACTTCTATCCGAAAGGGAATAAAGATTTCGGCCCTGATGCTTCATTGGCTGGTCGAAATATTGGAAATGATTTTGAAGTCAAAGATGGTTGGCGCATGTATCATGGAGATACAGTTCCTGGTTTTCCTGTTCACCCCCATCGAGGTTTTGAAACGATAACTGTTGTTAGGGAGGGATTTGTTGATCATGCGGATTCAATGGGTGCTGCCGGTCGCTATTCAGCAGGCGATGTTCAATGGATGACTGCAGGCAAAGGCATACAACATGCTGAAATGTTTCCTTTGTTAAACATGGATAAAGATAATAAGTTAGAACTTTTTCAGATTTGGCTAAACCTACCAAAAAAAGACAAATTTGTGGATGCTCATTTTAAAATGCTATGGGCTGACGATATTCCAATATATAGTTCAGAAGATAAAGCAGTTGAAGCGTTGGTAATTGCAGGGAGTTTGTATGGAATAAAAGCACCAGCTTCTCCTCCCAATTCTTGGGCTGCCAATCCTGACAATCATGTGGAGATTTATACGATAAAAATGAAAGCCAATTCCGTCTGGACGATTCCAGCTGATGAAGCTGGATTGAATCGAACTCTATTCTTTTTCCAAGGATCAAAATTAAAAGTAGCCGGTGAAAGCATTTCAGATTATCATGCCATTGAGCTCTATTCAAACAAAGTAGTTGAACTTGAAACGGGAGCTGAAGATTGTCAGCTATTATTCCTTCAAGGAAAACCCATTGATGAACCAGTGGTGCAATACGGCCCCTTTGTGATGAATACCAAGGCCGAAATTCAACAAGCTTATACAGATTATCAAAGCACACAATTTGGCGGTTGGCCTTGGGATAGTAAAGATCCCGTGCATGGAAAAGAGAAAAAACGCTTTGCGAAACATGCGGATGGGAAGATAGAGCAAAAAGAGTAAGTTGCAAACTTTAAATAATCTGGCGGCTTTATCAAAAGTCCTTCAGACCGTCATTCTCGCGCCATGCCTGACGGCAGGCAGGAAAGCGGCAATCCCTAAGTTGTTGATTATGAGATTCCCATTTTCATGGGAATGACGCCACAGGATAAAATTTATGACTTTTGAGACAGCCTCTTTTGATTTCATGAAAGTTTCTAATTTAATAATTGGATAACTGGATCAAGTCACAGACTTAATCCACAGAAGAGCCATTTTTATTCATGTGCCTATCGGCCCAATTACCCGGCTTAAAACTTTGTTTTCGTTGTGAGGGTTTGTTGCTAAAATTTAATCCTTTCAAATATGTTTCACGATTTTCTTCCACCATGGCTTTTCGGATTTTATATTCCAATACCAAAGAATTGCACATATATTGCGCAGCTTTAAATACCCGATATTCAAATCTTTCCATAAAATTAACTAAATAAAGATCGCCTTCCTTTCGTATATAGGCATTGATTTTATGTTTATTACATGCTTTAATAATTGTATCGGCTTCCTGTTTATTCATGATGAGATTCTAATCAAATTTTGTAAACCTAAATTATATAAATTCAGTTTAAAGTGGACGATATTATTTTGATTTTTTCTCAAAACATGTTGTAAATTAGGATGTGTTATCAGTTCTATATGAAAGCTATTATAACCATTATCATATGCTCATTGTTTGCTCTTTTTTGTTGCACTTCCTGCAATTTAACTGATAGCTATTTTCGAATCCAGGAAAAAAGCCTGCAAAAAATGGGTTTCCAAAAACATATATTCGAACAGGAAGATTTGACGCTTTCATACAGTATAGGTGGAGAAGGTGAAACTTTGTTATTAATTCATGGTTTTGGTGGAGAAGGAGATGTAACCTTTATCAGGCAACTACCTTATTTTGCTAAATCGTATCAGGTAATTGTGCCTGACCTTCTGTGGTTTGGAGAAAGTAATTCAAGCAAAACGCCCTCGCTAAATGCACAAGCTGAAGCAATCATACAATTGCTCGATAGCTTGAATATTGACAAAATGCATATTGTAGGCTTATCTTATGGTGGTTTTGTTTGCTTTGAATTGTATAGAACCCATAAGGAAAGAATCCAATCAGTTGTGATTGTTGATAGTCCTGGACCCAGTTTTAACCTCAACTATTTAGATGAATTTCTAGATAAAAATGGTGTAAAAGCTGCATCTGATTTATTTGTACCAAAAAATGCAGAAGAACTTCAGCGTTTAATGGACATAGTCATGTATCGTGATATCAAACTACCTGCTTCTATTTTGCAAAACCTCTTTGATAAATATTGGTCACGTTTTCAGAAAGAACAAACCATCCTATTAGAAGAATTACCTGAAAACAAAGTAACATTCAATGAGTTTACCGATTACGATCAAGATGATTTTTTAGTAATTTGGGGTAAAAATGATGAAGTTTTTCCTTATCAATCAGGATTGGATTTAGCTAAATTCCTGAATTGCGATATTATTGCATTTAATCGTAGCGGCCACATTGTGAGTGTTGATAAAGCAAGAAAATTTAATCACGCTTTAAGCCAGTTTCTTAATAGAGAGTTGAAAAATAATTAGCGTAAGTAAAAGCCAATACCACCATCAAGCACAATAATTTGCATGTTATCCTGCACAGTGCTTCCATTAAAAATCCCATTAAAAGCTGGACCAATATAAAAATAAGTATTTTTCGTTAACAGCTTTTGGTAATAAATGCCAAGCCCAATATTCATCCCCAGCATGGGATTGGTTTTATCGGGTAAAATAGAACCTCCCAAACGACCTCTGAATTCAAGATAGCGGTCGGCTGCCAATTCATGTACATACGAAAATGAAAAGCCTCCGGTACCCACCAATTGACCATGATAGAGATCGAGACGAGCAAAAATACCGAAGGGAACCGTTTTGGTTAAGTTATAGTCCAATTCAACACCAACACCTATTCCGATCCCTTGATTAGCTCCAAAAGCATAGCCAAGGCCACCATTCAAGCCATACTTCATCATATTGGCATCTTGTGCCCGAACACTTGACATTATACATACAAGAGCTGTTAGAAGAATTAACTTTTTCATCTGTTTATAATTGTTTTTTAGTTGTCAGATGGAACTCGCATTATAATCATTCCTATGTGTGAGAAATTTTTTACTCATGCTTGTTTCATATGTCTATATTTAAATTTAAAAGGTCACATGGAACTCGCATTATAATCATTCAGCAATCTCTTCGATTTCTGCAAGCACATCATATTTATCAAATTCTGTTGAAGCATATTTTACCAGACAGTTTACTATTTGAACAACTATTTCTGGTTTATAATGAAGCACAATGGCAAATTTTCTGCACATTTTTATTTCTTCCTCAAGAATTTTTCCGTCTACCAACAACATGGCAACCAAATCCTTTAAGAGTTCCAGACGTGCATCTTTGCTGGCAGGAGCATGAAATACATAATGTTTTGGATGATCCAGGATGTTTTTTATTTCATCTTCTGTTGTAAACAGCTTTTCGCCAACACGTAATAAAAACGCATATTCACTATCGTCCATTTTTCCATCAGCCATGGCTATAGAAATCAGGTTTTCAAAATAACTTTTAACATGTTTATGTGATCCGTTTTCGTATGATCGTAAGAAGTTCATAGGTTACTTATATTTGGGATTTGTTAGTAAACAAAATTACACTTTAACAAACTATTCTCAAAAACATGCTATATATTTATCTGGTAAATTTTAATAATCACAATCACTGCCATTATTCAGGATTCCTTTTAAAACGACAATTCAATAATTTCTAAGAGAGAGATTTACTAAATAATTAGTTCAAAACAGGATGGTAATTTGATTGTGAGTGTATCAAAAACTTTAAGAATAATTCATTTATCTTTGAGTATATGAATAAGGGATAAATCAAATCCATATAAGCAGATATTAAAATATTTTATTATGTTGAAAGTCAAAGTGAATGGAGAAAAAGAAACAATCATCAATTTTGATGATGATTCACTGAAATCCGGGAAAATTGGAAATAAGAAATTCAATTGGGATCTCAAACTTATTGACAAAGAATGTAGTTACTATCATATTATCAAGGATAATTTATCGTATAACACCTCTGTGCTGGATTTTGACCCTGAAACAAAATCATTTGTCATTAGCGTTCGTGGCAATGTTTATAAAGTTAGCGTTAAAGATGAGTACGATGAACTACTGACAAATTTGGGTATCGATGTAGCTGCTACAAAAAAAGCAAGCGATGTAAAAGCACCTATGCCTGGTTTGGTTAAAGAAATTCAGGTTAATGCAAACGATGAAGTTGTTATTGGACAATCTCTTTTTGTGCTTGAAGCAATGAAAATGGAGAATATTATCAAATCTCCAGTGGATGGTGTTATTAAAAGTATCGAGGTAAAGCAGGAAACAGCTGTTGAAAAAAACCAGGTATTGCTGAAATTCAAATAGTTATTGACTTTCTTGCACTAACTTCTATTTCTCTTCCAACTTGTTTGCTTGTCACTACTAATGCTTTCAACTACCTTAGCATTTTTGGTATCAGCAATTATTTTAGCCGCTAACAAAGCTGCAATTTCTTGCTCCTCAACAATGTTTTTATCCATTTTATCCGGATTAAAATAATTAGCCACAAAATGCGTATCAAAATTGCCTGATTGAAATGCCTCATGTTCCATAACAAATCGACAAAATGGAAGCGTGGTTTTTACACCTGAAATCCGATATTCCTCAATGGCTCTTTGCATACGAAAAATAGCTTTATCTCTCGTTTTACCGAAAGAAATCAATTTTGCAATTAAAGGATCATAATAAATGGAAACTTCCATGCCTTCTTCATACCCATCATCAACACGTATACCTTTACCTTGTGGTGGAATATATGTATTGAGTGTTCCTACAGCCGGAAGAAAATTATTACGGGGATCTTCTGCATAAATTCGAGCTTCAATTGCATGCCCTTTAATGGTAATATCACCTTGGCTATAACCTAATTCTTCACCACGGGCAATCCGAATTTGCTCTTTTACTAAATCAATGTGACAAATGTATTCAGTAACCGGATGCTCAACCTGTAAACGAGTATTCATTTCAAGGAAATAAAAATTGAGTTTATCATCAACTAAAAACTCAACTGTGCCTGCTCCAACATAATCGCATGCTCTGGCAACAGCAATTGCAGCTTTACCCATTTTTCTTCTTACTTCTGGTGTAAGAATTGCCGAAGGGGCTTCTTCAATTACTTTTTGATGCCTTCGTTGAATGGAACATTCTCTTTCGTTTAAATGAATAATGTTACCATAATTATCTGCTAAAATTTGAATTTCAATATGACGAGGAGACGCAATGTATTTTTCAATAAAAACAGAACCATCACCAAATGCATTGGTAGCCTCACTTACAGCTAGTTTCATTTGTTCTTCAAAGGATTCCACATCTTCAACTATGCGCATACCTTTGCCACCGCCACCTGCTGCAGCTTTAATTAAAATCGGAAATCCAATTTTAGCTGCTATTTTTTTTGCTTCATCTATATCACCAATCGCATAGTCAGTTCCCGGAACCATAGGGATATTGTAATCTTTAACTGCATCTTTAGCTGCTAATTTATTTCCCATCATTTCGATGGCTTTTGGATTTGGTCCAATAAATTTTATTCCTTCAGCTTCTACCAATTTAGCAAATTCAGCATTTTCAGATAAGAAACCATAACCCGGGTGAATCCCATCTACCTTTAAATCTTTACAAATCTTTAAAATTTTATCAATTCTTAGATAAGAGTCCTTGGATGGAGCTGGCCCAATACAAACAGCTTCGTTTGCATACCGTACATGGGGTGCCAATCGGTCAACTTCAGAATAAATTGCTACTGTTTTAATACCCATTTCCTTTGCTGAACGCATAACTCTGAGTGCAATTTCTCCTCTATTGGCAACAAGAATCTTTTCCATTATTCAGTGTATTATATTATTTAATTATCAGAATAAGCTAAATAGTAATCGATTCAAATATACTGTATGTCGGTCGAATTCTTTACTTTTGCAGGCATATATATTGATATTAAAATATGACAAGATAAACATTCATTTATGAGCAAATATCAACAACTAGACGAAAAAAGAAATGAAGCCCTAAAAGGTGGTGGAGAGAAAAGAATAGAATCTCAACACAAAAAAGGAAAACTAACTGCACGAGAAAGAATTCATTTCTTATTGGATGAAGGTTCATTTCAAGAAACAGGTATGTTGGTTCAGCACCGATCAAATCAGTATGGCTTGGAAAAGCAAAAATTCCTTGGTGATGGGGTAATTACTGGTTATGGAAATATCAATGGACGATTGGTTTATATTTTTTCTCAGGACTTCACCGTGTTCGGGGGATCGTTGGCCGAAAAACATGCAGAGAAAATTGTCAAAATCATGGATCTTGCCATGAAAAATGGGGCTCCAGTTATTGGTTTAAATGATTCAGGTGGCGCCCGAATTCAAGAAGGAATAGTTTCATTAGGAGGTTATGCCGATATATTTTATAGAAACACTCGTGCTTCTGGTGTAATTCCTCAGATATCATCCATTATGGGTCCTTGTGCCGGAGGAGCCGTTTATTCTCCAGCAATAACCGATTTTATTATGATGGTTGATAGTTCATCTCATATGTTTGTTACTGGCCCTAATGTGGTTAAAACAGTTACACATGAGGAAGTCACTTTTGAAGAATTAGGTGGAGCATTTACACATGCATCCAAATCTGGAGTTTGCCACTACACTTCAGCTAATGAAATGGAAGCTATTGAAAATATCAAGAAGCTACTGAGTTATATTCCTCAAAATTGTGAAGAAAACCCACCCTCACTAGAATACAAATCTGATGATTCGGAGTTTGTAATGGATTTAGACTCCATTCTTCCTGACAATGATAATCAGCCTTACGATATAAAAGAAGTGATTGAGAAGGCAATTGATGATGACAGTTTTTTCGAAATTCATAAAGATTATGCTGAGAATATTGTCGTTGGCTTTGGACGACTTGCAGGAAAAAGCATTGGTATTGTTGCCAATCAGCCAGCAAGTTTAGCAGGTGTATTGGACATTGATGCTTCCAAAAAAGGAGCTCGTTTTGTTCGTTTTTGCGATTCATTTAACATCCCACTTTTAGTTTTAGTTGATGTTCCGGGCTTTTTACCTGGAACCGATCAGGAATGGAATGGCATTATTACCAATGGAGCAAAATTGCTGTATGCTTTTTCTGAAGCAACGGTTGCCCGCGTTTCTGTAATCACCCGTAAAGCTTTTGGTGGTGCATATGATGTGATGAATTCCAAACATATTGGAGCAGATATGAATTTTGCCTGGCCAAATGCATCGATAGCTGTTATGGGACCAAAAGGAGCAGCTGAAATTATTTTCAGAAAGGAAATAGCTGATGCTGAAAAACCGGAGGAAAAACTTTTAGAAAAAGAAGCTGAGTATACAACAGAATTTTTACATCCTTATCGTGGTGCTGCTCATGGTTATATTGATGAAGTGATTAAACCACACGAAACTAGAGATCGCTTAATTCGGGCATTCAAAATGCTTGAGAATAAAGTAGACACTTTGCCTCGTAAAAAACACGGAAATATTCCATTGTAATATGAAGCCGACTTAAAAGTCGGCTTTTTTTTTGCCAAAAAAAAATCTACTCAGCTATAGCTTCTTCGCCATTGAGTATTTCCAATACCAAATCCAGAGCAGATTGAACGTCCATGTTTTTTGTCTTTTCCTTTAAGACTTCTATTTTAGAGATCATCTCATGGAAATTGGCCTCAGGAAAAACCTTGATCAAAATCGGGAAATAGATTTCAATGCCTTCAGCATAAAGCTTCAATGCCTCTGGAGTTAAAGCATCTTCATGATTAATAAAATCCAAGTATAACAGATAATTTCCAACAATAGTATTTGCATTGCCTCTGGTTACTCTTAATACACTCGGATCATCAGGACTATCAGCATTCTTAATAATTTGATCATTTCCAAGTTTGAAATAAAATCGCTGCAGAATCAAACCAAACTGGTTGATTTCAACTAATTCTTTAGGATAAACATATTTATCCTCTCTATCCAGAATACTATATAATTCATATAAGTTTTGATAACTACTAAACATTGAGGTTAAATACTCATTCCGATGATTTAGCCCTAATGCATCATCCTCAGCTACAACAGTTATATTGTTTATATCAACCAATTTCAAATACACCTCTCTTTTATCAATAGACATATAACAGGGATATAATTCACCTTCTTTGGTTTTGTACTTAATTTGGGTTATTGCATCATTATAATCATCTGCATCCCAAAATTTTTCTTGCATATGAAAGTTTGGAGATAATGCCGACTTATTCGAATTATTACATCCAACAAATAAAACAAAAAGTCCGAGAATAATAATTAAATGTGCTTTGCTTGATTTTTTCATGGTAGCTTCTTTTTTACAAAAATTGTAAGTTTATTTAAAATAAACAACTTCATTTTCATATTGTTTAGTTATTAGTAATAAACTATCAATCTTCAATTGCCATTCTTGTTGTTTTCCTAAAACATAGCTATGATAAGTTTCATCATCATATTGGGTTTGCAATTGATTTTCTTGATCTAAATATACATGCAATATGTTCTTAACTTCTTTTTTTGATGGCTTGTAATTTATTGATGTCAATTCCTTTCTAAATAGCCGTGTAATATATTCTGTGATATGAAAATGATACAATTCATGAGTTAGTAAAGGCCTGCTTATCATATTTTTATTATACACATAGGATCTGGAAGGATGAAACCTTGAAAGAATACAAATTTGGTCATCTTCATATTTTATCTGAATATCAGTTGAAATAAAAGCAAATCTTGAACTACCATGCAAACTATGGTAGGGCCTATTTAAACCTCTAAAGTCACTTAATTCTATTTCATTGAAATTAGTATGAGCTATTGGTTGACTATAATTCAACAGATTAATATCCCATAGAGTTGCTATAAACAAAACCGCAAGTGTTGTTATTATCAATATGATATTAAACACTTTCATGAAACCAAAATTTCTTGATTAAGAAGTGAGCTATTAGCGATAATAAAAAACCTGGAAGGAAAGAAAACATAAGCATTCTAATATAGATTCTGACACCAATTTGCTGCGCTTGAATCAGAACAAAAGAATTATAGAGATAGAATAGAACAAAATTGATAATCAAAAACACAAAGAGGTAAGTTACTAACAACCTGATACTTATCGTTTTATTAAGAGTGAATTTTATATTTAGATAGAAAAATAAAAATACAATTCCCACCACTAAAATGCCATAATAGAAGGATTGATAGAAATACACCATGGCTAATTTAACTAGAGCAAAAGAAAAAAATGACCAGATTAAGAGTAGTAAATAGATATGTTTATTGTATAATAGGTGCTTATGCATGTTATTATAAAAAAGCGCTCAAAACAAACTTAATAAATTTTATTCTCCGACTGCTCCTTTAAATTCAAATAGTTTTTCAATTTTTGCCCAAGCCCAAATCCTATTTTGCTCAAAAGATTCGATGTGTATTTCATCTTTAGTTTCCACATACTTCAGATAGGCATTCGCTTCTTCAATTAATAATTGGTAAATGTCAATTTGTGCTAACACCACCTGATTACCTTCCTGATCAAGAAATCCCGATTCATATAACTTACTTGTCTGATCTTTTGTTTCTTTCATGAATACAAGATATTCAGTGAGCAAATTCGTACAAAATTCCTGTGTAATTGCCTCATGAATATAGGAATCTGCAATATTACCAAGATAGACATAACTCATGTAAATGTTTTGCGAGGATAGTTTACCCATTGTTTCCAGATAGAGTTCCTTTTCTGGATTTTGTGCATGTAATGATTGTAAGCCAATGATAAGGAGTAAAACTAAGTAGAAGATTCTTTTATACATTTTCATGAAGTTTTATTATTCAAGTATCATACCTGAACAAGATAGTTCAAAAATACAAATTGCAATTGAGATTCCCTTTTAATTTCGATTCTCCTTTATCAAACAGCAATCTAATTCAAAATACATAAATTTGAATACAGCAATTAATATGTAAGCATGACCAAGCAGGAAAAAACTGAATTCAAAGTTGAAAGTGAAGATCTCTTAAAAACAATCAAAAAATTAATCAAAGAAGGGAACATCATAAAAAATGAACAAGGAAAAACATTACTCGAAATCCCTGTAACTCTTGGTATTATTGGGGCTATGTTCCTTCCTATTTTGGCAGGTGTTGGTGCAATTGCCGCTATGGCTGCCAAGTTTACAATAGAAGTAATAAAATCAGAATAGATTATTGAAAAGACAATAATTTCCCGGACTCGTTATATTGTAATATCGTTTCTTTCATGTCTAAACTCTCAACATAAATGCGATATATATTTTCCGTTTTGGGTTTTTCCGATACTGTAATTTTCACTACCTCAAATTCATTATACTTCGAGCTTTCAAAATGATTTATAATAGATTCAGGTAATTTTTCATAATCAATAACAATAGCAGTTTCTATCCATTTACCATTACTACCAAAGGTTACATCATACCATTTGTTGTCATTAAAATAG
>JABINZ010000102.1 GCA_018698135.1 Bacteroidota bacterium | reverse complement strand
GTGCTGTATTATTGACATCAACTCCTTGTAGCTTGTTTGCATTCCATTGTGCAATGGTTGTTTGCGCATTCAGCAATCCTCCGCTTAAAGTTAAGCCAGTACCTGGATTTACTTCTAATTCACCTGAATTATAGGCTAATCCTGAATTGGATGAAAGGGCAGTTGCTATGGTCGTTCCTGAAATATTGATACCATTTCCAGCAGTATAGGTGTTTACTGCATCAGCAGTAGCTTCCCATTGAGAATTTGTATTGTTCCACTTCAACACTTGACCATCGGAAGGTGTCAATGAAGGATTAATACTTGTTCCGTATAAGCTATTTGCATTCCATATGGCAGCATTGCTGTCTGCATTGATTACACTTCCAGCAATCGTAATTCCTGTACCTCCTGTGTAGGTTGAACCTGCATTATCGGTTCCAATTTCCCACTGACTACTTGTTCCATTCCATTTAAGGATATCTCCATTTGTAGGAGTTAATGAATTGGAAACCGCTGTACCATATATTTGATTTGCATTCCACTGAGCAATGGTTGTTTGTGCATTCAGAAGTCCACCACTAAGCGTTAAACCAGTGCCTGGATTCACTTCCAGTTCACCTGCATTATAAGCCAATCCTGAGTTTGATGAAAGGGCAGTTGCTATGGTTGTTCCTGAAATATTGATACCATTTCCAGCAGTATAAGTGTTTACAGCATCAGCTGTTGCTTCCCATCGAGAATTCGTATTACTCCATTTCAATACCTGCCCATCTGAAGGTGTTAAAGAAGGATCAATGCTTGTTCCATACAAACTATTTGCATTCCAAATAGCTCTATTGCTATCGGCATGGAAAGTATTTCCTGTAAGTGTCATCCCTGATCCAGCTAAATAAGTAGATCCACTTGCTGTAGCGGCTTCCCATTGGCTGGATGTTCCATTCCAAGTTAATATTTGTCCAGCTGTAGGGCTTAAGGCATTTGAAACAGCGGTTCCGTATAATTGGTTTGCATTCCAAATTGCTCGGTTACTATCCGCATCGAAAATGGTTCCATTCAGTGTCATTCCTGATCCTGCTGTATAAGTAGATCCACTGGCAGTAGTCGCTTCCCATTGACTGGATGTTCCATTCCAAGTTAATACTTGTCCAGCTGCAGGGCTTAAAGTATTTGAAACAGCGGTTCCATAAAGTTGGTTTGCGTTCCAAATTGCTCGGTTACTATCTGCATCGAAAGTAGTTCCGTTCAGCGTCATTCCTGATCCTGCTGAATAAGTAGCTCCACTAGCTGTAGTAGCTTCCCATTGATTGGAAATTCCATTCCATGTTAAAACTTGACCAGCTGCGGGGCTTAATGTATTTGAAACAGCAGTTCCATATAATTGGTTTGCATTCCAAATTGCTCTGTTACTATCTGCATCGAAAGTAGTACCAGTAAGCGTCATTCCAGCACCAGCTGAGTAAGTAGCACCACTGGCAGTAGCTGCTTCCCACTGACTGGAAGTTCCATTCCACGTTAGCACCTGATCTGCAGATGGAGCAAGACCACTTGAAACAGCAGTTCCATAAAGTTGGTTAGCATTCCACTGAGCAATGGTTGTTTGTGCATTCAGTAATCCTCCGCTTAGTGATAAGCCAGTACCTGGATTTACTTCTAATTCAGCAGCATTAAATGCTAAACCACTGTTGGAAGATATAACAGTACTAACAGTTGTGCCCGTAATATCAATTCCATTACCAGCGGTGTATGTTGTTCCTGTATTATTATCAACACCCAATTCCCAGGTGCTGGTTATATTATTCCATTTAAGAATTTGCCCATCAATAGAAGGTGCTGTTGCAGTAAGAGTTTGTCCTTGCAAGCCAATGACTGATGGATTTGGATAAGTACCTGAAAGGTCTCCACCAGCTGCAGTTGAGTTTGTAATATCGTCAGTGCTATTGGTATCACCAGTATTGGTAAAAGTTACTGTGGAACCCGTCTGACTAATATTCATTCCAGCACCGGAAACAAAAGTTGTTGCACCTGTAACTGCAAAAGTTGCAGGTTTCCAAACACCTGCTGTTGAGTCAAATAATAAAACCTGATTGTTTCCGGGAGTTGCAGATGAAATGCTAACGCTTTGAAGTTTGCGAGCATTCCATAAAGCTGTTTCATTATCGGCATCTATAGTTAATCCAGTTAATGTAATTCCTGTTCCTCCAACATAGGCATTAACATTATCTGTTGAAGCGACCCATTCTGTACCAATATACTTGAGAACATCACCACTTGCAGGAGTTAAGGTGTTTGAAATAGCAGTACCATATAGTAAATTAGCATTCCATTTTGGGGCTGCGGTGTCTGCATCTATTGTTGTTCCTGTAATATCAATTCCTGAACCACCTGTATAGGTAGTTCCTGCATCTGCAGCTACTTCCCATTGATTGGATGTCCCATTCCATTTTAGAATTTCTCCATCAGCAGGGCTAATAGATCCGGCTACAGCTGTTCCACTAATTTGATTTGCATTCCACATGGAAGTAGAAGCATTCGCATCAATAGTTGTTCCTGTAATGGTGATTCCTGTTCCTGATGTATAGGTATTTCCTCCATCAGTAGCAGCTTCCCACTGATTTGATGTTCCATTCCATTTGAGAATTTCGCCATCTGCAGGAGCCAGTGTGCTTGTGATAGCGGTACCATATAATTGATTTGCATTCCATAAAGCACGATTACTATCAGCATTAAAAGTTGAGCCATTAAGTGTCATACCGCTTCCAGCATTATAAATGGTTGCTGTATTGTTATCGACACCCAATTCCCATGTAGAGGTTAAGGTATTCCATTTTAAAACTTGCCCATCTGCGCTGGGAGCTATATTTGTTAGCATAGAACCCTGTAATTGATTGGCATTCCAAATTGCTTTGTTTGAATCTGCATCAATATTTGTCCCACTTACTGTAATGCCAGCACCACCGCTAATTGAAGTAATTCCCACATTATCGCTTGCTATTTCCCATGAACTGCTCAGGCTATTCCATTTTAAAATTTGGCCATTAATTGGCACACCAGCTGAAACAGGATTTCCCTGAATACCAACTACAGTTAGGTTAGCGTAATTTCCATTTACATCGCCACCAGCAATTTGCCAACTTGAATTTCCAAAAGAATCAGAAATCAATACAGCTCCATTTGCTGCACCTGTTTTTAGTTTCAAACTATTAGCTTGAATTTCCAAAGCTTTTAATGTGTCCAGACTGAGCACACTTGGTTGGGGATAATTTTTAACAGAATCAGCAAAAAGCGCATAAGGCACCGATAAAAATTTTGTTGTACCCATGTTTATCAAGCCATTGCCAAAGTCAACCCGCACTTCCAGAAAATAGGAATTGGATCCCCAAGGAATGTTTTTAAAGCTTGATAGCAAACCGCTTCCAGTTGTAACACCATTGCCAATAATAAGGTTGAAAAGACCATAATCATTTGTTCTTACATTGTGTCCTTCCTGCCATTCGATAATACCTGAGGCAGATCCTGATCGGATTGAAACTTCTACAACCAGATTTTTATTAACGATAGCTCGGCCATCGTTATCTCTTGCTACTGCTTGATAATTAAAACCTTTTGGAATTGATTGTGCTAATAGTCCAAAAGACATGACACTCAGAATAAAGAGGATCACTATTTTATGTACGCTGGTTTGTACGTTTATTTTCATCGTATAATTCTTTAAAAATTATCTAATCTTAATTACTTTGAAATCAGTGAAGTGCTTCTGAGAAACTGGATCATGGATTCGAATAAAATAAGCTCCATGTGCTTCACTTGATAAATCAATTGATATATTTTCCCCATCAGTTGTTGAAAAACGTTTCAATGATGGACTTAGCTTTTGCCCATATAAATTATATAAGTCTACCTGACATTGCTCACTTAAATTGTCGCTACGTATACTAATGTTTACAATATCCCTGGTTGGATTGGGAAAAACATTAATGCTGATTTCGGCATCAATAGTTGTATTAACACTGGTGAAATACAAACTTGGAGGCTGATGAAAGCCTTGTGTGAGTGTATAATTGCCGTTACTTTCAGTAGAAACGACTAATTCTCCAACTGTAAAAGCAAGACGTTTTTCTCCATTAGATACATCTCTCCCTGCCGATGCTATAACAACAGGAGCAAGTTCCTGTGCTTGCAAATTAATGATCAGCAATAATAGAAGAGTAATTCCGAAGAATTTCTTCATGAATTATTATTTTGAATTTTTCCACAAATATATCCAACCAAACACCGCATTATCTTTCAGTGTACTCTTTACACGTAATGCATCGTTATAGGTTGGGTACTTTCCTACATATATATAATAGAAGTCTCTGACCTCATTATAAATCATTTTTACTTCAAGACCTTTAATACGCCAAATTTCGATAGATTTTTCGGCATTTTCAGGAATCTTAAACGCTTCTACGACAACAAAGAATTGTCCGCCAACTTCCTGCAATTGCTTTTCAATATCTAAAATTTCCTCATCAATTTCCTTTTCTTTGGCAGCTTTTTGCTCTTCAGTATAGTTCTTAATATTGGCCATTTCCAGCTCTGCATCGCTTAAGCGTTGCTGTAATTGATCAATTTTTGCAATTGCCTTGGCTCTTTCTGCTGCGGCAGCTTTCTGCTCTTCTACCAATTCATCTTTCAATTTTTTCGATTCTGATGCAAGTGAGTCAGACTTTTCGGTAAGAGCAAGTTGGTTTTCTTTGATTTTCTTGATTCCTCTTCCTAAAAACAATCCCAATGTAAACTCATGTGTTCCATCGGATTGAGCTGTCATACCTTTTCCCATCATTTCATAGGTATAATTAAGAGCCATTTTTTTATTGACATTGAATCCCGCACTCAGTCCAATGTTACCTTCTCTACGATAAGAGGCTCCAAGCCAAACTTGTTCTTTGTATTTAAAAAGAGAAGCAAATTCGAAATTAACAGGAGCATATTCAGTAAAACGCACAATTCCAAATGGTTCAATTTTAAAGTCATCGGTAATGGTGATGTCGTAAGAGGCATGTCCCACATAATGTCTTCTCAATAAATATTCGTCAATATTATTCTCAGAATTGAACCTACTTCTGTTGTTTAATAAATAAGGAGCATTAAATCCAACATACAAACCTTTAAAATTATAAAGGACAGATGCACCTGCATTCAAAACTGTTTCGTTTTGTGTAACACGATTGTCTAAAACCGGATCAAGTGGATTGTCAATTACCACATCATTAAGATTAATGCTGTGTTCATATAAACGGCCTGAAAGTCCGAAAGAAATGATATGCTCATCAGCAACTTTTAGCTGATAGGCATATGTAAGCCCTGCATATAGTCGGGTAAACATGCCTTCCTGATCAGAGATTATTTCCCCACCAATGGCAATCTTATTTCCTAAGGCGGAGTGAGCTGAAAACATTTTTGTTATAGGTGTACCTTCTACACCAACCCACTGATTTCTATAACCGGCAAATGCATTTATTCCTGATTCCAAGCCAGCATAGGATGGATTGAGGGAATATTTATTAATCAAATATTGATTGTTAAGCGGTAATTTCTGGGCATAAACAGAAATGCTCATGCCAATTATTAGTGCGATCAGAATTCCGTGCTTTTTCATGTATTGAGAATTTAGGTTCTTACAAATATTTTGAATATTGACTATCGAATGATGTTTAAACTTCCTTTTTGAACATCGTCAATTTTTGTTCTAATGATATAATAATAGGTGCCTTCAGGAAGTTTTTGACCATTGAAAGTAGCATCCCAATCATTTTGGTAATTGGTGCTGCTATACATTACGTCACCCCATCTGTTGTAAATGTTAACCTCAACAGGTGCATAAAAAGGCAAATCGTATATGATCCACAAATCATTGATATTATCTCCATTCGGTGTTAACACTTCGTTGGCTTTGAACTCTGTGACATTGATAAGACTTATCAATGTAGAATCTTCGGCTGAACAGTTATTCGTATCTACTACACGAACTGTATGAACTCCAGCAGAATTTGCAATGATGGCTGCAGATGTTTGTCCTGTTGACCAGAAAATACTATCGTATGGGCCTGGTCCGGCTGTAATGGTTACGCTTGAACCACTATAAAAAGTAGTATCTCCACTGAAAAGTAAATTTAAAGCAGGTGAAGGATGTATAGTTACACTTTTGGTAACAGTGTCGCGACAAGCTTTGTTTGAAAGGGTAATTAATCGGACTGCATAAGTTCCATCCAGCGCATAGTAATGTCTGTGGTTGTCTTTAATAATGGCGTCTGTTCCATCTCCATAATCCCATAGATAATTGATCACAGTGTCATTGAGTATCACAGTGTTATTGGTAAACAAGGTCGAGTCTCCAATGCAATTATCAGAAAAGCTGAAATCTGCACTTGGTTGGAAATTAACTTTAACGGGCTTTACAACAAAATCAAAACATCCTTTGTTAGTAACCACTGCATGACCTACTAAAATGGTACCGGCAACAGCAAAATTAGTAATCGCGTTAGTGTTGCTATCATCTGGATTTCCATCGTTATCAAAATCCCAATAATACTTGACAATGGTATCTTTTACAATAGTAGATTGATCAAGCAAAGAAGTGGCAACTCCCTGACATGCTTCAGTAAAGGAGAAGTCAACAATAGGTATTTCATTTACGGTAACACTTTTATATATAGTATCCACTGAAGAAGCGGTGGTTATCATCATTCCTACATTGTAAATTCCAAAAGAAGGGAATAAATATTTTACAATTGGCCCTGTGGCATTGGTAAATACATTGTCGTTATTCATGTCCCAATCAATTGAAAGAATTGGGCTTCCACTGATGGTTGTATCCACAAATATCATAGAATCTCCATCGCAAACTTCAAAAGAAATAAAGCCTAAATTTAGTGGTGAGTTTACATACATATTACTTGTTATGGAGTCGGAACAACCATCGACACTAACTACATTGAGTTTAACAGGATAAGTTCCAATAGCAAGATAACTGTGAGTTGGACTAGCAGTAGAAGATGTATCTCCATCGGCAAAATTCCAAAGATATGTTAAAGCTGAAGGAGGTGTAATACTGGATGTATTTGTGAAAATAAAACTATTTCCTCCAAGAGCCTGAGTTGAATCATTAACAGTAAATCCTGCAACAGGATCCGGATACACCATCATATTCATTGAAATTGAATCGGTATCCGTAGTTGTGGTAAGCCTCATTCCGATGGCAAAAATTCCTGAAGTAACAAATGAATAATTTACCGTATCGCCTAATGCATCAGCTATATTATCTCCATCAAAATCCCATTCAATAGAAACAACAGGAGAACAGCTAATGGAATTATTGATAAATGTAAAGGCGTTTCCAGATAAACACTGATCAGTGTCGTTTGTGTTAAATCGAGCAACAGAAGTGGCATACACATAAGCCATTTTCGTAATGGAATCAGAACATCCACTATCTGATACGGCAATCAATTTTACAGTATAATTGCCACTGGCAATGTAATTATGTGATGGGTTTTGAGCTGTATCAGTTGATGCATCTCCAAAGTCCCAATTATAAGTTAATACCCATGGGGATGGGATAGTAGAATTATTGGTCATTTTAAAGGTATCGGCAGTACATGCCAGACTATCAGCAAAAATAAAATCAACTACTGGTTGAGGATATATGTTTGCATTCATGATTGTTGAATCAATACAGCCCATATCACTGGTTGCCAGAAGTTTGACAGGAAAAGCTGCTTGTGTCAGATATGTATGAACAGGTGGATTGGTAGCAGTAGAAGTGTCACCATCACCATAATTCCAAAGATACGAAACACTGCCAGGGCCTCCCAAAACAGTTGTATTATTGAATGCAAAGCTGTTAGCTGCTAGACATTGGCCTGAATCGGTTGTGAAAGCAAACGAGGAGGCTGGTGTGGCATATACATACATGGTTTTATAGATGGAATCTACACCACCAAGTGTTGTTGTTACTTTAAATCCTATCTGGTAGTTCCCAGGTGTAGTAAAAATATGGGTTAATGGACTTTGATTTACGGAGTCCCCAAAAACACCATCGCCATCTAAATCCCATGAAAAGTTTAAAACAGGATCGCACATGAGCGAATTGTCAGTGAATAAAAAAGAATTACCGAGCAAACATTGTGAGGTGTCGTTGGCGATAAAATCAACAACTGATGCTGTTAGTACTTCTGCATTTTGAGTTATTGAATCCATACATCCTGAATCTGAGGTGGCAATTAACTTGACTGAAAATGTGCCTGCAGAAAAATAGATGCAATTGGTATCAGTTGCTGTATTAGAAGTTACACCATTGCCCAAATCCCAAAAATAAGTCATGGATCCTGAAGCCAAAGAGGATGCATTTGTATACGTAAAGAAATTGCTACTCAAACATTGTTTAGGAAAATCAATATTGAAGTTAGCAGTTGGTTGTGCACGAGTTAAAACAGTTTTATAAATAACAACGGTGTCAACATTTGTAATGACCTGTAAGCCAACAGTGTATGACTGGTAAGCAGGAAATAGCCATTTTACAACGGCTCCTGTATCATCTGTAAATAAGCCATTACTATCAATATCCCAGTTTAGCTGGAGTATTGTGTTTGTACTTGTTGCCAGACTGGTGAGAGTTGTTGAGTCGCCAAAGCAGGCGGTGTTAAATTTAAATTCTGCGACTGTTTGACTGCTTGCGCCAAGAGCAAAAAAGCCAACAAAAAATAGTGCAAGTATTAACTTTCTCATGTATTGTATTTTTAATTTGATACTTTTTGAAGTAGTATTGTTACCAGGAGTTTTCAAAACAAATAATTAAACTAGTATAAAAATTCCTTTTTTATCTAAAATAGCTTAAACAATGCAAGTTACTAAGAAAAATGCAAATATGTCTAATTCTCATTTTATAAGGAATTTAATTCATAAACAATAGGTTAATAAGTGTTGCAACCGGGAAAGATTACAAGTAAATATTAGCTAATTAAAAGACTGTTTTTTTTAGCATTTAAGTTTTCAAAGAACGCTGCCCAAATATATAATTTAATATTCCTTTCAGGAGGCAAAACTGCTTTATCCAAAAATAAGAGCATTTCTGGGCTAAACCGAAGCAATGCGAATAGACTAAGCTGCAAATTGAAATCCAATCCCGTTTTTTCAATTAATTTTTCAACTTGTTCAGAATTTCGTAATGCATCTAAATCATTTGTAAGGTATTCAATATCAGGGGAATCAAAATCTTCTATATAAGCAAACGAATATTCAAAAAGATCGAATAGTATGGGGTATTTGGGATCTGCATTTTCCCATTTTAAGAGATGTATTCTTTCTTTGGTGTAAGCAATATTTGAAGGTGTCAGGTCCACGTTTACTAGTGAAGTGGGCACTGTTTGTTTCATGTCAAGACCATTCAGGACAAGAACCAATTCCTTAAATACTTTGACATAATTAATGATGCTAAGTCCTCTGGGAAACTTCTTTTTTTCGATTATTGTTTTTAAATGATCAAGAATTTCGGGTATTCGGCTATCTTTTATCAAGCTTTTGATTTCCTGCTCATCTTGCTTTAGTTGAATATATTCAAAAACAGCTTTATTAAAACGTTCGTTAATTAGCTTTTGGATCCCAAAATAACCCATTTGTTTAAAAGTTGACTTGTAAGTCAGCAGCATGCCATCTGGGTATTCTTTTGAAACAGGAACTTCAAGGTGTTCAAATCTTTTGGAATTTAGATTTTGAAGAATAGCGTGTTCGTTGGCTAGCTTCTTTCTCCCTTTGACATTAAAGCCTCTTTTAGCAGAAAAGATCCATTTATTATTGGTATAATATTTTGCAAGAATAACCCCACTCGAAAAAGAAGGTCGAATATTGACTGAAAAACTCTCATATTGCTTGTTTTCAAGGAATGAGAATAAATAGCGTTCTTTTAGTAACACCTGCATTCGACCTTTTGCAACGCTTCCAATAAAGCCTAATTTCAGGCGAATAAAGTTGATTAGAAAAGGAAATACAGAGAAAAAATTATTTACATCAACCAGTGTTTTATTCTCGTCTGTATCAGATAAAAAATCACCACGGGTGTATTTCTCAGATAATATCCATTTCAATCGACCACTATCATCTGTGTGATAATGAAGTTGTGTATGGTAAAAGTCGGTTGATGTTTCAACTTTTTTATTGAAGGAGATAAGTCCCTCAACTTTTGAAAAATCAATTGGAAAACTGAAAGTGCTGGCTCCTGAAATATTGATCAAAAAGTAGCTTTTATTGAGCTTGGCAAGGCTTTCTACTTCTTTTCGCTGTCGTACAAAATGCAATCCGGTTTTTACATTGCTAATACAAACATTGCCGGGATCCAATACAAAAACCTCTTTTGGATTGGCAAAAACAAACCGGCTAATCAGGTAAAGGTCGCTTTCTAATAAGTTCATAGGCTGGTTAAATACAAAGCAAAAATAGAATGCTGCTCTGAATCATGCAAGTAGACTGTAAATGAATGCATAAATTTATTTTTAAAAAAATTGTTGGAGATTAAAAATTAATCTATTTTTGCAGCGCTATTTAAAACGCTAAATAGGAAGCAGAAAATAATGGTTTGGTAGTTCAGCTGGTTAGAATACATGCCTGTCACGCATGGGGTCGCGGGTTCGAATCCCGTCCAGACCGCTAAAAGCCTTGAGAAATCAAGGCTTTTTCTTTAATTAACTCTATATAAATCAATGAGATAGGCTGTTGGAAACTTTAGCCTATTTTTGTTTTACACACAGTTTTGCACACAAAACAACGAACGTAACCCTTCATTTCAAATCCTCGTGAAATATAGAATCTCAATCAAATTAAGTAATTTTGTAATCGTTAGTCAATTCTACCTTGACAAGGTCACGGGCTAACAATTTGAATTAATGCCCAAACGGTTTGCAATTGTATTTTAAAGAACTTCATAATTTGGTTAGATATTATTTTAATAAAAAATTAATTTGATGCTATGCATGAAACAAAGAAAATAAATCTAGAAATATTTTCAGACAAGGAGTTTGAATTTTATTCAAGTATTGAGCAATTGTTGACAATTGGAGATAACACAAATGTTGATGTTAAAGATGTTTTGAAAACATTACAATCTAGTATCGTTTATGAACAAGAATTGTTAGAAAAGTTACCTGTAATAACAGAAATTGATAATCCGGAAAATCCTGCAAGACAACAAATAATGAGTATTTATTCAAGGTTAGAGTTGTATAAGAAGAACTCTCCTTTTTATAAAGTAATATTATGCAGCAATTTTGAAGAATTTCAACTCAGTAATACATATAATAAATTGTCTCTTCTTTTATTGCTATTGAACTTAAGAGTAATGCTAAAAGGAAAAGAGCATTCGTTAGTTTATAAAATAATAATAAATAAGCTCACAACTTTTATATCAATAATCCCAGTACTGATTGCAAAAGCTTTGGAGAAAGGACTAAATTCAGCTGTTAATAAGGCATTCCGTCCGCAAATTATACAGCAAATTGTAGATAAAATTCCTCCTGCTAAAGCATCTTTTAGTGAAAAAGATGGTTTACGCTTTCAGTCTCCTGAATTAACTTTTGAGAAATTTGAATATTTCATTGAGAATGAAGGTAAACTGAAAAAGGTTAATATCGACTTTGAACAAGAAGAAGCAACTCTTCCATACTTTATTGCATTCAATGAAGAACTAGTAAAGATTGATGTATGTGAAGATGAATTTGAAATATCGTTATATGAAAATACAGAAAAACCACCTAACGAGATAGAAATACTAGACCTACTTATAAAAACTTCAGTCAAATTACCAATAGAAGAACTGGAAAATAGTATTCAGGAAAAAGGTGATGGTAATTTTGAACTTGATTTCACAAAAATAAACATGAACCCAATAATTAATATTTTAGTTGGACATGATGAAGAAAAAGAGGAAGAGGAGCAATTACAACTTTCTGAATCAGATGTTGAAAAGACTAATGAGTTTAGGGTTGAATTATTCTCAACCTTTGATGAAATGATAAGCAGTTTAATTAAAAATCCATCTAATAAATCTGAAACATTAAGCTTTAGAGATGCTGTTATTTGTGCTATTTATGATGTTTTGTACGAAGAACATCCTACTATTAGCAATCATGTCAGATATACAATAACTGGTGTTATTTGTTCTGAGATGCAAGTATTAGACAATGAAGATCAGCATGACTCTTCAGACAGATATGGCAGTTTTAATAAGTATCTTAAAAGTACTGTCGAGAATGTTATTAAGAAAAATAGATAGTATTTCTATCAATCTACACAAAGACATAACCTAAAACTTTTTTTGTTTTAGGCTACCCTAAAAATATTTTAAAAATTTGCTAATCGACTGAAAAACAGTGTTTTAAATTGCGTTTTTTATTTTAATTCATTTTAAATCTAATCGTAATGAAAAACAAAGATTTTTTAGATTCGTCTTTCGATCAATTAGTTTTGATACCGAAAAGACAGCTTGACGAGATTCAACTTGTTCAAGAAAAAATTCTTAATGCAATTAGCAATAAGGAGTTTAAAAGTCCAATAAAAGGGGCAATTGCAAACAAATGGGTATTTCGGAGTAACCGTGCCACTCATTTCGGTCTAATGGTGCCACTCTATAAGAACATACAATGTTAAAAAAAATCATTCAAAATTCTTCAAAATATCTTTTCGTAAAGACTCTCCTTTCAGGTCAATCCTATGAG